>JAFQQW010000022.1 GCA_017410375.1 Clostridia bacterium
AACTTCGCCTCTCGACGTACCTTTGTACGCCTTCGGGTAACCCCAAACCGCGCTATATCGCGGTTTGGGCTCAGTTTGTCCATTCCAAACATTTTTTCCTATCCCCCAAAAAGGAGCTGTAATAAATTTACAGCTCCTTTTAATGCGGAATTTCGGATACCAAAGTGGTAATATTTTCGTCCGTAAGATTAACCCCTGTAATTTCTGCATAGCTGTTTTCCGTTTTAACAAGGATTGTGGTTTCGTCTTCGCTGTTGTAAATTATGGTTTGTGCACCGGCAATATTTTCAGATGCAGAATTCAAAAATGCATTTTCAATAGCATCATTTTGCTGGTAAATCGTTACAGTTGCATAGCTTCCGTCATCAAAGGTACGGGGATAGCTTTCAGGCATCGCCATGCGCGACACAGGAGCAGGTGCAGCACCCGAGCCGCCTGAAGATTGGTCTGAAACAACTTTCTCATCCGCAGACAATGCTGCAGGCATCGCTTCCGGCGGCGGAAGCATTCTCATTTCATTTGCAACAGCCGGAGCATCATCTGCAGGCGTTCCCTGTGCAATATCCGCAGAATCAACAGGTTCTACATTGCTTTCAACAACCGTTTCGCTCTTTTTCTGTACAGTATCATTTTGCTTTGCAACAAAAGATTCATTGGCTTCAACCGATGCTGACTCAGCTTTGTTCTTTGAAGCTTTGTTTTCATTCACAACGGTATCCGGATTCTGAATTTCATCCTGTGCATAAAATTCAATTGACGGGTCAGGAACAAAGATAGTTTCCTCCTGCGTTGTTTTTTCCTGAATCGGTTCGGTACTTTCACGCAATTGCGGAAGCGAATAAACCGACACACACAGAACCAAAACTGCAGCAAAGGCTGTGCCGAAACGGAAAGAAAAAGCTTTTTTCTTTTTTGGCTGTTTGCTGTTTGCCATTGCTAAAATTCGGGCAATCTGCGTTTTATCGCCTTCGATTTTATCATAGGCTTGCTTATAGTGTTTTCTAAACAAAATCATAACCTCTTTTCAACTTTTCCCGGAGCATTTCCCGCGCTCTGTGTAACTGTGATTTAACAGTTGTTTCTTTCATGTCCAGACACTGCGAGATTCGCTCAACAGACATATCTTCATAATAAAACAGGTGAATTACCGTTCTGTACTTGGGCGGAAGCTCCTGCGTTGCATAAAACACATCGCTTTCCTCCTCCGTTTCGAATGCAACATCCATTTGCTCGTCTAATGGTACATTCTTTTTAAACCAGGAGCTGGTAAACATACTTTTGGAACAATTGATGGTCACCCGAATCAGCCAGGCTTTCACATGCTCTTCGCTTTCGAAAGGTTTTTCCTGACGCAAAAACTTTAAAAAAACATCCTGGACAATATCATCCGCATAATCTTTGTTTTTGGTCTGGGACAACGCAAGGCGAAAAACCATATCAAAATATTTCTCGACCAGTTCCGCACCGGAAACGTCGATTTTTATCTGTTCGCTATTCAAGCCATTGTCCCCCTTTCATATATAATACTTTTATGTCTGCCAAAAGGTTGCAAAGATTTTTAAAATTTTTCAACATTTTTATTATATCTCAATTCACAGCAAAAATCAACACTTATATTTGTGCAAAAAATAAAAAAGTGCTTGACATCAGCGTGATAAAGTGCTAAAATAATAATATCATTTTTAAGGAGCATATAACAAAATGAAAAGTAATTTATTTGCAATTGCATATTATTACTTTTACTTTTACTTTTTCAACAGAGTAAAAGCGATTTGTGTTGCAAAAAATTAACCAACTGCTTCTTTAAAACAATTTATTGGTTTATTTGGCTACACAGAATCGCATCTGTGTGGCTTTTATTTTTTAAGGAGTGATTTACACCATGATAGCAGTACTGAAAAACAACGTAACAGAAAGCCAAATGAAAAATTTATGCGACTGGTTTGAACAGCAAGGTCTTACCGTTCACATTTCAGAGGGTCATTACCAAACCATTATTGGTCTGATTGGAGATACCAGCAAGGTAGATACAGACCTTTTAGAGGGATTGGATATCATTGATTGTGTAAAACGAATTTCAGACCCCTTTAAAAGTGCCAATCGGAAATTCCATCCGGATGACACGGTAATTGATATAAACGGTGTAAAAATCGGCGGTGGAAACTTTGCAATCATCGCAGGTCCCTGCTCGGTTGAATCGCCCGAACAGATTATGGCTGTTGCAGAAGGTGTTAAGGCAGGCGGTGCTTCCCTGCTCCGGGGCGGTGCATTTAAACCCAGAACTTCCCCCTATGATTTTCAAGGGTTAAAAGCAGACGGTATTGAGCTTTTAGAGCACGCAAAAGCAAAAACAGGTATGCCGATTGTAACCGAAATTATGAACGCAAACCACTTGCCTCTTTTTGAAAACGTGGATGTTATTCAGGTCGGTGCCAGAAATATGCAGAACTTTGAACTTTTAAAAGAGCTTGGAAAAACGAAGAAAACCATTCTTTTGAAACGCGGACTTGCCAACACCATGAAAGAGCTTTTGATGAGCGCAGAATATATTATGGCAGGCGGTAACGAAAATATTATTCTGTGCGAAAGAGGTATCCGCACCTTCGAAACCTATACAAGAAACACATTGGATTTAGCAGCGGTACCCATGTTAAAAGAGCTGACACATCTACCTATCGTGATTGACCCGAGCCACGCAACCGGTGTATCCCGACTTGTAAAGCCCATGGCAATGGCGGCAGTTGCGGCAGGTGCAGACGGACTGATGATTGAAGTACACAACAACCCCTCCAAAGCACTTTGTGACGGTGCACAATCTCTGACCCCCGAACAATTTAAGGATGTGGCAGAACAGGTTAAAAAAATTCGTGAGGTGATTGCATGACGGTTGGAATTGCAGGACTCGGACTGATTGGCGGATCGCTGGCAAAATCATATAAGGAAAACAACGAAACGGTACTCGGGCTTGATATTGATGCTTCTACCGTTTCATACGCGTTGCTTTCAAAAACTATAGATGGCGTTTTAGACAGGGAGAATATGAAAAGCTGTGATTTGATTTTAATTGCACTTACACCTAAAGCTTGTTTGAATTTTTTAGACGAAAACGCAGAATACTTTGGAAAAGATAAGCTTGTCATTGACTGTTGCGGTATTAAGCAAAGCATTTGTAATAAAGGGTTTGCTCTGGCTGAAAAATACGGATTTATTTTTATTGGCGGTCATCCCATGGCAGGCACGCAGTACAGCGGATTCAAAAAAAGCAAAAGTGATATGTTTAAAGGAGCAACCATGGCACTCGTTCCACCGGTTTTTGATGATATCTCGATTTTAGAACGGGCAAAGCAGGCACTTCTTCCCGGAAAATTCGGTAAATTTACGGTATGGACAGCCGAAAACCATGACCGTATTATCGCGTACACATCACAGCTGGCACACATTGTCTCGAATGCGTACATGAAAAGTCCGACCGTAAAAGAACACAAAGGATTATCTGCCGGAAGCTACAGAGATTTAACGCGTGTAGCCTATATGAATGTTCCTATGTGGACTGAATTGTTTTTGAAAAACAAGGCTTCCGTGATTTATGAGCTGGATGTGCTGATTCAGGCATTATCCGAATACAAAGACGCAATTCAAAACAACGATTTTGAGCAATTAAAGCGTTTACTTCAGGAAGGGTCTGACAGAAAACAGGAGGTGGATAAACGTTGAGAACAGTACATGTAAAGGCATCTAAAGAATATGACATTTTAATAGAAAGAGGGCTTTTAAAGCATTGCGGAGAAGCAATAAAGGCAGTTTTGAATTCGGACACGGTTGCAATTATTTCGGATTCGGTTGTTGCGCCTCTTTATATGGATGTTTTAACAAAAACTCTTGAAAAAAGCGGTATTCACGCAGTCTCTTTTGTATTCAAAAGCGGAGAGGCTTCCAAAACGGCTGAAACCTACATTGCGCTTTTAAACTTTCTGGCAAAAAATCGCATCAACAGAAAGGATACTTTGATTGCTTTGGGCGGCGGTGTTGTAGGTGATTTAACCGGCTTTGCCGCAGCAACTTTCTTGAGAGGCATAGGATTTATTCAGATTCCCACCACTCTACTGGCATGTGTGGATTCTTCTGTTGGCGGGAAGACGGCTATCGACCTGGATGCAGGCAAAAATCTCGCCGGTGCATTTTATCAGCCGAATCTGGTCATTTGCGACCCAGATACATTAAAAACCTTAGACGATGAAAATTACAGAGGCGGAATGGCAGAGGTTGTAAAATACGCAATCATCTGTGACGAAGATTTTTACAGAAATCTGATGGATGAATCCTTAACGGTTGAAGAAATCATTCAAAAATGTGTGGAAATCAAGCGCGACATTGTAGAAGGCGACGAATTTGACACCGGAAAAAGACAGCTTTTGAATTTTGGACACACATTAGGACATGGTATTGAGGCGTGCAGTCATTTTGCGTTGATTCACGGTCTTGCAGTTGCTATAGGAATGTCTTTGATTACAAAAATTTCCGAAGCAAACGGCATATGCGATCGCGAAACGGTTGAAGCTGTGGATGCTGTTTTAGACAAATACAATTTACCTAAAACCACAACCGTTCCGATGCAGGATATATTGGACAAAATGTTAAATGACAAAAAGGTGATGGCAAAAAACATCAACCTGGTTGTCCCCACCAAAATCGGACAGTGTGTTTTGCACCCATTACCGGTCAGCGAATTAGAAGATTTTATTCAGAAAGGTTTTTGTTGATATATGAATGTAACCATTACACCGTCACAGCTTTTCGGAACGGTTAACGCCATTCCGTCAAAATCTGTAGCGCACCGCATTCTGATATGTGCGGCTTTATCAAACGAAAAAACTGTGGTACATAATTTGTTTTCCTCAAAAGATATACTTGCGACCAAAGCTTGTCTAAGTGCGCTTGGATGTGATTTTGAAGAAGAATTTGTGATTCCCGGAAAGAAAAAGGGCAGCGGTGTCCTTAATTGCTGCGAAAGCGGTTCCACGCTTCGTTTTATGCTTCCGGTTGCGCTGGCATTGGGTGGTGAATTTTCTTTTGAGATGGCGGGTAGACTTCCCGAAAGACCCCTTTCACCCCTTTATGAACTGTTACAGGCACATGGCTGTACTTTATCTAAGCAGGGCAAAAATCCGCTGAAGGTAAGCGGAAAGCTTATGCCCGGTATTTTTGAGATTGCAGGCAATATTTCTTCCCAATTTATTACAGGTTTGTTGCTCGCACTTCCTTTGTTGGAAAGCGACAGCGAAATTCGCATTGTCGGCGAGCTGGAATCTAAGCCTTATGTGGATATCACAAGGAACGTACAAAGCCTGTTTGGCATTCAGAGTTGTTTTAAAAACAACACCTTTTATGTCAAAGGAAATCAACGATATGTTTCACCCGGCGAAATAACCGTTGAAGGTGACTGGTCCAACGCAGCTTTCTGGCACTGTGCGGATGTGCTTTCCAAAAAGCAGGTAGAATGTATCGGTTTAAACGAAAATTCTGTGCAGGGTGACAAAGAAATCGTAAGCATCACCCATAACTTACCTTGTACGGTGTGTGCAAAGGATATTCCGGATTTAATTCCGATTATTGCAGCCGTTGCATCCGTTACTGCAGGACAAACCATTATCACCGATGCAAAGCGACTGATTATAAAAGAAAGCAACCGTCTAAAGACCATTGAGAATGTTTTGACCGCCCTTGGTGCAGATATTACGCTTACCGAGGATGGTATGATTATAAACGGAAAAGAATCGCTAAGCGGCGGAACGGTTGATTCATTTAACGACCACCGCATTGCAATGATGGCAGCAATCGCATCCATTAAGTGCAAGGAAGCGATAACCATAACAAATGCTGAGGCTGTCCAAAAATCTTATCCGCATTTCTGGAACGATTTTAAAGCCCTCGGCGGAATCATTAAGGAGGAATTATGAGCAGTACATACGGCGAAAATATAAAACTTTCCATATTCGGGCAATCTCACTCGCCCGCTATCGGTATTTGTATTGACGGGCTGCCGGCAGGCATAAAAATAGATATGGATGCCTTGAAAAATTTTTTAGGCAGACGCGCACCCGGTAACGCAACCTTTGCAACCCAGCGAAAGGAAGCGGATTTACCTGAATTTTTGTCGGGATTGGTTGAAGACACCACCTGCGGCGCACCGCTTTGCGCAGTTATACACAATACGAATACCCGTTCAAACGATTATAATAATATTAAGATTACACCACGCCCATCCCATGCAGATTTCACCGCAGAAATGAAGTATGGCGGATTTCAGGATGTGGCAGGCGGAGGTCATTTTTCAGGGCGCCTCACTGCTCCACTCTGTATTGCAGGCGGAATTGCCATACAGGTTTTAAAAGAACAAGGCATTGAAATCAAGGCACATATTGCAAGCATTAAAAATGTAAAGGATATACCTTTTAACCGTATAGCTGTTCAGGATATAAAGGATTTATATTTCCCCTTAGTGGATGAAAACAAAAAAGACGAAATGCTTCGGGTTATTGAAGATGCAAAGGAACGTGCAGACTCGGTTGGCGGTACCATTGAATGTGCGATAACCGGACTTCCCATAGGACTTGGAGAACCGATGTTTGATGGTATGGAAAATAAAATCTCGCAGATTATTTTTGGCATTCCTGCTATTAAAGGCATTGAATTCGGTAACGGATTTGAGGCATCTGCGTTATACGGTTCAGAAAACAATGACCCGTACTGTTTACAAGAGGACGAAATTGCCACAAAAACAAACAATCACGGAGGAATTTTAGGCGGTATTACCTCGGGAATGCCTTTAACCTTTAAGGTTGCAGTAAAGCCCACTCCTTCAATCGGCATTCCGCAACAAAGTATAAACTTAGAAACCGGCGAGGAAGAAACGCTTGTTATAAAAGGCAGACATGACCCGTGCATTGTACCGCGTGCTGTTCCTTGTGTTGAGGCTGCAGCCGCAATTGCCGTTTTAGATGCATTACTGGATTAAAGGAGAACGAAAATGGATTTACAGGAAATACGTAAAAATATAGACCGCATTGACGATCAGCTGATTGAACTTTTTGCTGAGCGTATGAAAGTTTCTGCAGATGTTGCAGAATATAAAATGAAAAACAATATGCCTGTATTGGATGCAAAAAGAGAACGGGACAAGCTTAACACCTTAACCGAAAAAACACCTGCTGAATTTCAGGAATACATCAGGGTTTTGTATTCGGTCATCTTTGAGGTAAGCCGTTCTTATCAGCACAAGCTTTTGGCAACTTCCACAGAATTGAGCGAAAAAATCGCAAATGCAATTGAAAACACCCCAAAACTGTTTCCGCCCTCTGCAACGGTTGCATGCCAAGGCACTGAGGGTGCATATTCACAGATTGCCTGCGAAAAGCTCTTTAAAAATCCGAACATTGTTTATACCGCTGACTTTGAAAAGGTATTTTCTGCGATTGAAAGCGGTCTTTGTCAGTTCGGCATTCTGCCATTGGAAAACAGCACAGCAGGCTCTGTTACCAAGGTATATGAATTGATGCAAAAGCATAATTTTAATATTGTACGGAGTACGCGGATTAAGGTAGACCACAACCTTTATGTGCATCCCGACGTAAAGGATATTTCACAGATAAAGGAAATTGTTTCTCATGAACAGGCTTTAAACCAATCCATGGGCTTTATCAAAAGTCTTGGAAGCGTTAAAATCACCCCTTGTGAAAATACCGCTGTTGCAGCAGAGATGGTTTCAAAGTCCGAAAGACGGGACATTGCAGCGCTTGCATCACACCAGTGCGCAGAGCTTTATAACTTACGTTGCTTAAAATCCTCGGTGCAGGATAAGGGCAATAATTATACACGCTTCATTTGCATTTCCAAAAACTTGGAAATTTATCCCGGAGCAAACAAAACAAGTGTTATGATGACCATTCCACACAAGCCCGGTGCATTGTACAAAGTGCTTGCACGTTTTTATTCATTAGGTATCAATCTTATCAAGCTTGAGAGCAGACCGCTCCCCGATAAGGATTTTGAGTTTATGTTTTATTTTGATCTGGAAACATCTATTTACTCGCCTGAGTTTATGCAACTTATGGCTGAATTTGAAAACATATGCGAAACATTCTGCTACTTAGGAAGCTATGCTGAGGTGATATAATGCAATACGGATTATTGGGCAGAAAATTAAAGCACAGCTTTTCACCGCAGATTCATGCACACTTTTATGACACGCCTTACGATTTGTTTGAAATTGAGCCGGAAGATGTTTCTGCGTTCATGCAAAGCAACCGATTTGATGCTATGAATGTAACCATCCCTTACAAAAAGGACGTTATTCCCTTTTGCGCAGAGCTTTCTGAAACCGCCAAAAAAATAGGCAGTGTGAACACCATTGTCCGCCGTGCAGACGGTTCTCTTTTTGGCGACAACTCCGATTATTACGGTTTTTCCTATCTGGTAAAGAAAAGTAATGCGAGTGTTAAAGGGAAAAAAGTGATTATTTTGGGCAGTGGCGGCTCAAGTCTGACCGTTTGGCATGTTATGCACGACCTTGGTGCATCCGAAATTGTTGTGATTTCCAGAAGCGGTGAAAACAATTACGAAAATATTCATCTGCATCATGATGCGAACATCATCGTAAACACCACCCCTGTCGGTATGTATCCCAAAAACGGAAAATCTCCTGTTCAGCTTTCTGATTTCAGAAAAGTCGAGGTTGTTCTGGATATCATTTATAACCCGTCCAAGACAAGACTGTTACTGGATGCAGACACTTTAGGTATTCCCGCTTTTAACGGTCTTCCCATGCTTGTGGCGCAGGCAAAAAAGTCTGCTGAAGTATTTACCGGGAAGCCCATATCTGATGATGAGATTGATAAAATCACCTTTGCGCTGGAACGAGAAACCTTAAACATATTGCTCATCGGTATGCCGGGATGCGGAAAGTCTACAGTGGGGAAAAAACTTGCTGAAGCTTTAAACAAAACCTTTGCGGATACAGATGAATTGATTGCGGAAAAAACAGGGAGACAAATCCCCGACATCATTCAAAAGGACGGCATTGAGGCTTTCCGAAGAATCGAAACAGAAGTGCTTTCAGAAATTTCAAAGCAAAGCGGATATGTGATTGCGACCGGTGGCGGCATTGTAACCATTCCGGAAAACCTTCCGCTTGTGCGACAAAACAGCATTGTGTTTTTTATTGACAGGGCTGTGTCTGAACTTTCTACAAAAGGGCGTCCGCTCTCACAGACACAGGGAGTGGAAAAGCTGTACAACGAACGTATTGAATTGTACCATTCTTTTGCGGACTATATTTTAAAGTCATCTACTGTTGAGCAAAACATTGAGAAAATTAAGGAGGCGTTTGGACTATGAAGTTGCTTGTCATCAACGGACCGAATTTAAATTTCTTAGGGATTCGGGAGCCTGCCATTTACGGCAATCAGAACTACCCCGCTCTTTTAGAGTATATAAAAGGTATTTGTGAAAAAGAAAATATTCATGTGAAATTTTTCCAATCCAATCACGAGGGGGCAATTGTGGACGAAATTCAGGCGGCATATCAGGTGTTTGATGCGATCTTAATCAATCCTGCCGCTTACACGCATACAAGTGTTGCAATTTTAGATGCGTTAAAGGCTGTAGGCATTCCGACAGTTGAAGTACATTTGTCAGACATTAACAGCCGTGAAGATTTCAGAAAGTTTTCGTATATTTCTCTGGTTGCTCAAAAAACCATTGCAGGAAAGGGTTTTGAGGGCTATAAAGAAGGGATTATGTATTTAAAAAAACTGCTAAGTTAACACTTAGCAGTTTTTCTTTTTCTATAAAACAAAATCACTATTCCAACCAAAAAAACGGCTACACTGATCCACTGGGATGTGGAAAATCCCAGTAACGCGCCACGCTCTGCATCAAAGCGGAAATACTCTATTACAAATCTTTCGGTTGCGTACAGCATCAGGTATAGCGGAAGAATCATTTTGCTTTTTGGCTTTCGTCTATCTATCCACCAAAGAAGTGCAGTTAAACAAAGGTTAAATGCACTCTCAAAAAGCTGGACAGGCATAAGCGGAACACCGATGGGTGCAGAGCCAAGCGGATTGGAAAAAGTGACTCCTAAAAAAGATTCGGTCGGAAGTCCGTAGCAACATCCGGCAAAAAAACAGCCGATTCTGCCAAAGGCATGTGCAAGCGGCACACATTTAACAAGCGTGTTTTCGTAATCCGAAAGGTTGCATTTTATGATTTTTGACATCAGTACGACAACCAAAATTCCTGCAATGAATCCGCCGTAAAACACAAATCCACCACGAATTAAGCCTGTAACGTCGCCATTTTTAAGAACAGATAAAAGTTCATGCGGTGTGTAGGTTACAAGCAAGTACAAAAGCTTTGCACCAATCAAGCCCGCTAAAAGTCCGGGAGATGCCATCGCAAGCATATATTCCCATTGCAAGTCTTTTCGTTGACAGTCGATAACCGCCAGATACAAAGCCAAAACGATACCGATAGCAATGCAAACACCGTACATCGGCAATAATAAATTTCCGATTTTTAAAAATGGATACATACACCATTCTCCTCATTTATTGATAGAACCAGTATATCAGACCATTTCTCGTTTGTCAATTCTTCAACAAACCTCTAAAACAACCTTGCCTACGTTTTTGCCCTGATACAAGAGATCATGTGCCTGTTCAGCCTGCTGAATAGGCAGAACTTTGTAAACGGTGGGTTTTACTAAACCTTCTTCCACTTTGGGCCACACTTCTTTTACAAGACGGGCTAAAATTTCCGCTTTAACCGCAGGTGTTCTGGAACGCAATGTGGAGCCAATAATACGAACATTGCGCACATAGATGTTTTTAAGGTCAATTTGCGTTTTCTGACCTGCAAGGGCTGCAATCATGATCCAACGCGCACCATGTGTCAGATACGGCAGACACTCGCCCATAATTTCACCACCAAGGCAGTCGATGGCAACATCGACAGAACGTCCTGCTTCAAGCTCGTTTTTAAGGATATCCACAATGCTTTCTTTTGAAGTATCTACCACAATGTCAGCATTTAAATGTTTGATAGATTCCTTGATTTCAGCAGAGAGAACGGTTGTGATGACACGGATATCAAAGGCTTTAGCCATGGGAATTACAACACTTGCAAGTCCCGATGCGCCTGCGTGCATCAAAAGTGTATTACCGGGCTTAATATTTCCTTCAATAAAAAGATTTAAAAAAGCTGTTGCGTATGCTTCAGGCATGGCAGCTGCTTCCACCATAGAACAGTTTTCCGGAACAGGCATGCACATATCATACGGTACTGCAACATATTCGGCATAACCGCCACCACCTAAAAGAGCACAGACCTTATCGCCGATTTTCCATTTACCTTCAGCAGCTGTGCCTATTTTTTCGATTGTACCCGAAACTTCAAGACCCATCCATTCAGGTGCGCCGGGCGGAGGCGGATAATCCCCCTCTCTTTGCATTAAGTCTGCACGGTTCAATGCTGCATAGGCTACCTTTACAAGCACCTCGTTATCCTTGATTTCAGGATTCGGCACATCAGTCCAGCTTAAGCTTTTGTCGTTATTTACCAATATTGCTTTCATACTTATTCTCCTTTCAAAGCAAAACAATACTTTTGTTCTTTTTATTTAGTATAGCATATTGACACCGAAAATAAAATACAGTATAATATTAAAAAACAGAACTATTCTATGATAAGGGGTTTTTTTATATGCAAATTACAAAAATGTCTTCTCTCTCCTTTTTTAAGGTTGCAAAGTACAGTTTCCGACGAACAGGCGAAGTGAATTACGCTAACTGTCCGCGACCGCATTTTTGTATGGGGCTGATTTTGGAAGGAGAAGGATTTTTTTATCCCGAGGGTAATTTAAAAAAACAACCTGTTCATGTGGTTCCGGGTGACATCATTTTTGTGCCGATCACCTCTCGTTACGTTTCAAAATGGAATGGCAATCCAACCGTTTCTTATATAAGTATGCATTTCAGCTTTACAAGCGGTTGCGGTATATCAGAGCACAACCGTTTTGTTCTGCAAAAAGTAACCCTTCCTGATTTTGATACATTAAAAGAAAAATATTTCTATGCACTGGAGCATTACAACGGCACAGAGTCTGAATCCATGCAGGTTCTTTCAATGTTTTACAGCATACTGGGTGCCCTGTTGCCAAAGCTTAACCATAAATCCGAAAAAAGAATTGACCAAAGGATTGAAAAGGCTATGGAATATATTCAGCTTAGTGCAGAGCAAGAACTTTCTGTACCCGAGCTTGCAACGCTTAGCGACATGAGTGCGTCACACTTTTATGCGCTTTTTAAAAAAGAAGTGGGCACTACCCCGATAGAATACAAGCAAAACATTTTGATTAACCGTGCAATCAGACTTTTGCTTTCGGATACCACTACGCCTATTGAAGAGATAAGTGAAAGTTTGGGCTTCTCATCTTCTACATATTTCAGACGTGTATTTAAGCACATTACGGGAAAATCGCCGAGAGAATACCGAAAAACAGTATCTATGCTATAAAAAAAGACACTTATAAAAGTGTCTTTCAGACTGTCGAAAAAGTCGTTCTACCGCAAGCAAAGAACTATTTGTTATTTTGAGCGAAGCGAAGAATCTCCGGTTTGAACAGATGTTGAATGGAGCGGAATCCATCGAGGATTCCGCTCCATTGCTTGCTTTTTGT
>JAFQQW010000023.1 GCA_017410375.1 Clostridia bacterium
GCCCGTTAGGGCACAGCAATTTTGTGTGTTGCAAGAGGGAGCTTATTTTAATGTAGTCGCAGCCTAAGCAAGCTCTCTTGTGGTACCCAAAACCGTTTTAACGCTACCGCTAACGGTTTTGACCACTCCGCCCCGAGCTGAAAAAACAGTCCACCGGACTGTTTTGTTTAACCGCTCGCGCATAGCAAAAACGCATTTATCAAAAGAAAACACGCAAAATTTTGCGTGTTTTCTTCATTTTGTGTCTTTCTCGTGCGTTTGCACAAACTTTGTTCGCCTTTATACTCGCGTTTTTGCGATCCGGACTTTTTTTACATTCCCTTTTTTTATTTGACTGTTTCGATAGAAGATACAATATCCTCAAAAACTTGAAGGGTACCTTTTGCGTAGGTATCTTCCGGAACGGAGGCAATAAAATGATAATGTACACCGTTGTTAAGGGTCAGATAATACAGGTCATAGGAGATTTTTCCGTCTTTTTCCGATGCCAGAACAAATGAACCGACCATTCTGCCGTTGACCTCTGTGATGTTTGGTCTGGAAATCACATCTTGATTTGCTTTTTTTACAGATTTGTATATAAGATTTAGTTTCTCTTCCAGTACTTTTTTGGACATGGTTGCATTTTTTTCTGAAGCAACCATAAAACCGAGTCCGGTGATAGAATCAACATAAACACCCGATACGGGTTTTATGCTTGTGGGCAGCTGCATGGTGTACCCTTCGGTTTTCTCTTCGTATTTTTCGTCGTGGGTCGGGTAGTTGCGCAACAGAATACCGACTTCATCGGGATTCAATTGTTCTGCTTTTATGCTGTTGAAAATAGAATTCATTTTTTCGTTGCCTGCGGTAGGATCTAAAGGCAAGTCAATGCGCATGTTGTAAATGTATTCGCCAAGCTCAAAGAACACATCCCGACTCATATACGGATGCGCCTCGGATTTGCAGGTGAAAGCATATTCATAAGCTTTAAATCCGGCATAGGAAGCTTCGGTTACGCCACCGGAGAATGTAAAGAGTTTTTCGTTGGAATATTTTTTGTTGTGTGCAAAATCGTAAAGGGCAAGATCGGCTGCACTCTTTCCGTCTGATTTTGAGGTTACGCTAAAGGAAATACGAGGAACGAGCTCTTCATCGGGAGATCCGAATTCATATTTGCCGTCCACATCTTCATCCGAAAGCATAATCATGTCGGCAGGAACATTGAAAGAAAGCTTTAAGCCTTCAGATTTAAAGGTGCGCCAGCCATCTTTGACGTTGGAAAGGTCATAAATATCAGAGCCTTCATATTTTAACGCAAAGCTGTCCATGTATGCCAGACCTTTTTCGCGGATTTCTGAATTTTCGATTGAAAATTCGGCATCTAACATAATGATTTGTGTTTCGGTGGAATACACAATGGTATTTAAAAAGGTCTTTTTGTCTTTTGCCTGGAAATGCATGTACTGCACACCGTCATCGGTTGTGCCTTTGTCAGCCTTTACCAGGGTCATGTCTGAAAGACTGTCCTTAACAGAGCTGAAGGTCTTTTCAAAGTTTGCATCTTCCTTTTTTTCGCCGTAAAGAATACAAAACCAATTGTCATCATCGTAAGAAAAGGCGGTAAAGGTGCCGTCGAACGACCGTTCGTCCATAGTAAAATCCTTTGGATTGTCCATGGACCAGTCAAAATAACTGTCTCCGATTGTGGCGGCATTAATTGCACCTTCCATGACTGTTTCGCCGCTTGTTGCGGTTTTGGTAACCGTAATACGTTCGGTTGCTTCATCATAAGCAACTGTCGCACCAAAAGTTTCGGAAATAAAACGCAAGGGAACCATAGTACTGCTGTTCGGAAGCTCGGGCGCAGCAAGCAAGGTTTCTGCAACACCGTTTACTTCTGCAATGGGATTGCCGATTTGCAAAACAATTTCTACACCGGGGTATTTAAGTGTAATGGTTTGCGTCTCCTCAATCCAGCCAACCTCTGCACCAAAGGCTTCGGTAATTACACGAAGCGGGACTAAGGTTACACCGTCACCTACGACATAAGGGGTTTCCACAGCGACCTCATTGCCGTTAATCAAAAGGGTACTGTCGCCTACACAGAACTGGATTTCCACCAAACCGGCAGGGGCGGTTTCCTGCGCCCATACGGGAAGCACGGAGCAGATGAGTACCAGTACCAGCAAGAAAGCGAATCGTTTTTTCATTTTTATATATCCTCCTTTTTATTTTTATCCTTGAATTTCTATATCGGATTCAACGCCGTTACGAATAATATGCACCCAAAAAGAATTGCCTGTATAAGTTTGCTTTAGTGCCTCGTTCCAATCGGTAATGCTGTGCACCGGGATGCCGTTGACCGCTGTGATTTCGTCACCTGTCAGAAGATTCGGTATTTTATCAGAAGTAACGAGAAGTCCTTTTTGCGTGGGAATGCCGATTTTAGCTTCCCAGGATGGTTCTAAATCAATTGCGACAGAAGGGCGCTTGATATTTCCGTTTTGCTCAAACTGCGCGAGAGCATATTGAACCGTATCGATTGGCACAGCAAAGCCGACATTGTCAATATCGGTATGTACAAATTTGGAGCTTACAATACCGACAAGCTCGCCTTTGGTATTTAACAACGGACCGCCCGAGTTTCCCGGATTAATGGCAGCATCGGTTTGGGTCAGCTTGTAATATGAGCCGGGAATGCTTACATTGATTCCGCAGATGATGCCTTTGGTAACTGTATTTCGCATGGATAGCGAAATAGGTGTGCCAATGGCAATGGCAGTTTTCCCGGATACAACTGTATCCTGTTTTGCCATAGGAATGGGTTTTAAGCCGATTTTATCAATTTTTACGACCGCGAGATCTGCTGTTTCGTCGCTATACAGCACTTGACCGGGCAGACAGGTGCCGTCATTTAAAACAACCGTCAAATTACGAAGCTTATCTACTACATGGGCGTTGGTCAGAATATAACCATTGCTTTTGTAAATTACACCGCTTCCGTGTACGGTAGGCGTGTTATACTGAGAGGTCACTTTACCGTCATCATATATGCCTATAATGGTAACCACACCGCTGCTTACATTTTCCACGACTTTTGCAATAGCATCGTCTTCGGTAAAGGTGATGAACGCGGAATTTGTAGTTTCATCCCAGGCTACATTTGCGCCAAGGGTCTCGCTGACTGCCCGGAGCGGAATAAAGGTGCGGTCATTTTGTAAAATGATATCGCCGTTGAAACGCACTCCGTTGACATAAACGCGAATGTTTTCCGCGGCATATATGTTTATACTTCCAAGCAACAAAAGGGCGCACAGAACCAAACAAAATCCCTTTTTCATTTTATCATCCTTTCTTTTCTTCTTATTATATATTATATCATATGTTCCTGTTGATTTCAATAGATGGATTTGCGAAAGTATCAACGAATAGGTCTTAATACGCAACGTTTGTGCATAAACTGGAAAGAAAGCGGTTTAAGGAGGCGAGACAAGAAATGATGAACCGGATATGGGTGGCGCTGATATCGGTTGCCTTTTTAGTCAGCATTTTCACGGGCAGAATCGAGCAAACCGCCTCGGCGGCAATGGAAGGGGCAAACGAAGCGGTACAAACCTCTGTTTCGGTGTTGGGGATAATGTGCTTTTGGATGGGCATGATGCGCATTGCAGAAAAAGCCGAGCTTTTAAACCGATTTTCCAACCTTTTAAAACCGCTCATCACAAAGCTATTTCGCGGGGTGCGACGGGATGAAACCCGAAAAGCCATTTTAATGAATATTACCGCAAACCTTTTGGGACTTGGCAATGCGGCAACGCCTTTTGGATTAAAGGCAATGGAGCTTATGGAAAAAGAAAACGGCAAAAAAGGGGTTGCCACCAATGATATGTGTCTGTTTGTAGTCATCAACACCGCCTCCATTCAGTTGATCCCCACCACTCTTTTTGCGCTGCGGAGCAGCTACGGCTCGGAAAAGCCCTATATTGTCCTGCCCTGTGTGTGGCTGGTGTCGGTGGCGGCGGCAGTTTTAGGAATTTTAACTGCAAAGCATTTTGAAAAGCGGAGGTAAGAAAAATGCAACTGATAGGAATCTTGAGCATACCGTCCATTATTCTGGGTATCCTTTGGTACGGCTTATACAAACGCGTGAAAGTGTACGAGGCGTTTATGGAGGGCGCAGGGGACGGCATTTCGACCCTGCTGAAAATCTTTCCTGCCCTTTTGGGACTGATTGTATCGGTTTCCATGCTTCGGGCATCGGGGGCGTTTGATTTGCTGGCAAGGCTTTGCGCACCTTTGACCGAAAAAATCGGGCTTCCCTCCCCTTTGCTGCCGCTTATGCTGATGCGACCCATTTCGGGAAGCGGCGCCATGGCAGTTATTACCGATATTTTTAAAACCCACTCACCCGATTCCTTTACAGGACTTTGTGCCTCGGTTATGATGGGCTCGACCGAAACTACTTTTTACACCATTGCGGTCTATTACGGTGCTGTGGGCATAACAAAAATCCGCCACACGGCAAAGGCTGCCGTTATAGCGGATTTAGTTGGTATGTTCGGGTCGATACTTGCGGTGCGGTTTATTCTACTGTAATGATTTCACGGCTGCCCTCAATGCCTGCTTTCCAGGTCATGGGCATATCGCCGTTGCTTTGGGTGTAACCGGTGTAAAGCTCGTTTACAACCAGCATATCCTGCTCCATACTGCTGTAGAGATAATCCAGCACCTCAATGGCGTGACGCTCGCCTGCATCCGAAACCAAAGTATAATTTCGGATGGTGGCACGGAAGTTTATGATTTTTCCGTCATCTACCGTAATTTCACAACTGTTTTTCTTGCTTAAAATCCGGTTGCCGTCAAACAGATATTCAAACGAAACGGTGTATTTGTCCTTTGCTGTCCCGGTTAAAGGTGTATTGATAAACAGCGTGACGTTGGGATCCATCTCAAAAAGGTTAAACAAATCGTCAAGAAGCTTACCGCAGGCGGTGGCGTTGGAAGAAAGGGAGCCGTCCCCCTGAAGCGGAATGCCTCTGCCCGATTCTGCCGTATATATAAGATGACCGCTGGCAGGGTTAACCGAGAGAGTGGAATATTGATCGACAAAGAGCAAATTTCCGTTGTTTTCGGTAAATTTTCTGACAATTTTCGGATTATAACCAAAAAGAGTTAAAATTCTGTCTGTGTTTTTTTCGTTAAAAGCGACGTTTTGCGCGCGGATAATGTTCATGGCGTGCGGTTCTAACGGCAAAAGTACATAAGAATCCAGCAGGACGTTTTGCTGTACATCGGCACCGTCCATTTTTTTGTCTAAATTCAATTCAAAAGCATAAGAATAGCTCTGTTTTGGTGCATTTGCAAAGGAATCGAACATTGTTTGCAGGGCGGTTGCATCACCAACCGGGATAGAAACCTGTTTGTCCGATGCGCTGTCCCGCAGAAAAACCTCTGCGCCCGAGGTTACAGGGTTGAAGCAAACGACAATCCGATCAAAGGCCTCAGTATCAAAGCGGGCGGTTTTGGTGTTGCCCAGAAAGGCTGACATGGCATCCACACTGACCGGGACAAAGTAGTCGGCATAAATGCTTTGCTGCTGTAAAGCCGATTGCCAGTCCTCCTCCGTAACAGTTACGGCATTTTCAGACTGCAGGGCAGATTTTAAAATGCGGTTAAAGGGTGTCCGGATATCCTTGCCCTCCTGTTGGGTGGAGCTGTAAAATAGTCTGCCGTCGGCATAAGTCAGCAAAAAGGATGAGGGCGAGAACACACTGCTCAGCGCGCCTGTATCGTTAATGTTGATGGCTTCCTCTTTTTCGCTTTCTGTGCCTGCTAAAAGGGATAGCAGACTGATGTCGGTTGTCCATGAGGCATTCTGCAACAAAACCTGAACACTTAAAATAACACTACTGAAAATCAGTAGTGTTAAAATCAAGGTTTTTAAAGTTTCTTTTTTCATAAGGGACTCCCCTTATCTGCCCATCTGTAATGCGGTGGACATATTTACGGTATAATCTTTCATCTTCTGTGTGAAAGAAGAACTTGTAACGGTTACTTCGCGACGAACAACCTGATGATAACCACCGTTTTCTGCATAAATCAGAATTTTGTTTAAGCCGCCGGGCAGGTTTACCTTTTTCCAGAACACGCCCGAGTCATTAATGGTGGATGCGGAAACACCCATTTTTTCATATCTTTGGGTTGCGTTGTTGAAACGGTAAAGGGTTACCGTTGTGTTTTTGCTGCCGTAACCGCAGAAAACAACACCGCCCTGAGAAGTGGACGAAAAGCTTGGCGGATTGGTAATTACAATCAGGTTATAGGAATTTGAACCTGCGCCTGCCGAAAGCGTCTGGGGTGCTGCATATGTAGCTACGGGGCAAAGCAATGCTAAAAGTGCAACTAAAACTGTAACGAAACGTTTGATTTTACGCATTGCGTACACCTCCTGATAGTTTTTTTCATTTTACACTATTATTATACCCCATTTTATGTTACAAATCAATTACAGAGCGTTTAAAAGTATAAAACATTTGGAAAAGCGGGTCTTTTTTTACAGTTACACTTGAAATTGCGGACGGTTTTTGTTATAATACTTTTAGAAGAGATATATAAAGGAATTTTTTGGAGGCAGATATGGGAAAAATTGTGGCAATCGCAAACCAGAAAGGCGGCGTAGGCAAAACAACTACGGCGGTTAATCTTTCGGCTTGTGTCGCGGCTCTTGGTAAAAAGGTTCTGGTGGTAGATATAGACCCACAGGGAAATACAACAAGCGGGTTGGGTGTATATGCGGAGCATATGGAAGCTACGATATATGATGTTTTGGTAAACGGCGTGCCGGCGGAAAGTGCCGTGACGGATGTTTCTTATTTTTCCATGCAGATTATCGGCTCGGACATCAGTCTTGCAGGCGCGGAAATCGAATTGGTGGGTGCGAAAAGACGCGAGTTCTTGCTTCGGGATGCTCTGGAAGAAATCAAAGATCAGTACGACTTTATTTTTATTGATTCTCCTCCGTCATTGGGATTGATTACTTTAAACGGTCTTGCGGCGGCGGATGCAGTAATCGTGCCGGTGCAATGCGAGTATTACGCGTTGGAAGGCATTGCACAGCTGACCAAAACGGTAAATATGGTCAAAAAAGCATTAAACCCTGAACTGGATATAGAGGGTGTTGTTATGACTATGTTTGACGGCAGAACCAATCTTTCCATTCAGGTGGTGGAAGAGGTTAAGAAATATTTCGGGCAGAAGGTTTACAAAACCTTGATTCCCCGTAATGTTCGTCTTTCGGAAGCGCCGTCCTTCGGAGAGCCGATTCTGGTGTTTGACAGAACGGCAGCAGGCGCGTTGGCGTACGAAAAGCTTGCAAAGGAATTTATTAAGAAAAACAGCTGATGTTCCACGTGGAACATTGAAAGGATGATAAAGGTATGGTAATGAAAAAAAGAGGGCTTGGCAGAGGCTTGGGTGTCAACGCACTGATTCCCGAGGTAGCAGAGCCGGTTGTTCTGAACAGGGAAACCAGTGTGTTGCCGATTAATGAAATTGAACCCAACCGGGAACAGCCCAGAAAGAATTTTGACCCTGAAAAAATAGAGGCATTGGCGGAGTCTGTGAAGGAGCATGGCATTGTTCAGCCGCTTATTGTAACCAAAGAAGAGGGGTATTACCGCATTGTTGCAGGGGAACGGCGCTGGAGAGCCGCAAAAAAAGCGGGCTTAAAAGAAGTGCCGGTTGTGATTCGTGAATACACAGCGCAGGAAGCAGAGGAAATCGCTTTGATTGAAAATCTGCAAAGAGAAGATTTGAATCCCATTGAAGAGGCGCTCGGTTATAAGCAGTTGATGGAAAAATTCAATCTGACCCAGGAAACGGTGGCGCAGAAAATCGGCAAGAGCCGTTCGGGAATTGCCAATGCACTTCGCTTGCTGTCTCTTCCCGAGAAAACCGCAAAACTCGTGCAGGATGGTGTGTTGAGCGTTGGCCATGCAAAGGTATTGCTCGGTGCAGATGCAAAGCAAATTGATGCTCTTGCGAAAGAGGTTGTGGAAAAGGATTTAAATGTTCGTCAGACCGAAGCACTGATGAATCAGAAACCGAAAAAAGAAAAGGCGAAGCCTATAAAAGATCAGAATTTTGAAAATGCCGTAGCTGATTCGCAGAAGAAAATGGAAAATAAATACGGCACAAAGGTTAAAATTCAGTATTCCAACGGCTATAAAGGCAAAATTGAGCTGAATTTTAAAGATATGAAGCAAATGATTTCTTTGTTGGATGCATTGTTAAAATAATACTTGCATTTTCTGAAATTTTGTGCTATACTAATACAAGTCGGTTTAAACCGACTTTAACGAGGCGTAGCTCAGTTTGGTAGAGTGCTTGCTTTGGGAGCAAGATGCCGCAGGTTCAAGTCCTGTCGCCTCGACCATAAAAACACCACCAAGAATTTGGGGGTGTTATTTTATGTTGAAATGAAAAGGACTTGAACCTTAAGAAGGCGCGAACCGTGAAATAAAACAGTCCGGCGGACTGTTTTATAGGTGAGCGGCGCGCAGACGGGTACCGCGAGCAGTGCGGAGCGGTCGTCAAGCGGTGCGGATTGCGAAGCAAGACGTGTCCTGTCGCCTCGACCATAAAATAACACCCCCAAGAATTTGGGGGTGTTATTTTATGTTGAAATGAAAAGGACTTGAACCTGCTTGCGAACAAGACCTAATCATACGCCACTTGTATACAAGCGGCTTTATTTTCGGTCTGTTCGCGCGCTAATCGCCAAAAGTTTCGGAGAATACTTTTGGCGAACCAGCCGAAAAGTATTGTTTGCAAACTTTTCGGCTAAAAGGAGGTGCAGAACGGAAAGAGAGCAAAACGCTGTAAGCGGATTGCGATAAAAAAGTTCTTGCACCGACGCTGTCCTGTCGCCACTCGCAGACGCGCCCTTTTCTACTCGCCGTGCAACTAAGGTTGTACGGCATCGCTTTGCAGGCGGTCTGCTCGTTTATCGCAGAAAGTTTGCTTTGCAATACTTTCCGCGAGGGCTCACTGCGTTCGTATCCCGATTCTGATATGCACCCCAAAAGTGTCTAACTTTTGGGGTGCATATCAATGTGATGGGTGGTTTTTTTATTTAATTTTATCAAATTCCACATTTTCAATGCGCATATCGTCACCGGGTTCCGGTTTTGAAAGCAAAATTCTGTATTTTCCCGGTTTGTCAATCTTAAATACGCCTGCATCGCGGACAATTCTTGTATTGACATCGGTGGTTTTGCTTAAATAAAACCGTCTCTTTTCTTCTTTCATATTTACCGACTGACTTGTACCGTCAACCGTTAAAGTATAGTCACAGTACTCCTCTTTCTGCTCCACCTGGTTAAATGTATAGGCGTGTGTAAGTGATGCCTCGTATTCACCCGCTTCGGTAAAATATGCATCCCAGCACATAACCTCGTTGCTGTCCAGCCAGAACGAAGCCTGACAGTCTTTGCCCACACACAGGCCGTGTTTTCCGTAATCGTCGATAAAGGGTCCCTTCTCATAAAAAAGCTTTGTGCTTTCACCGTTCTCATTGCCCTTTTCCACTTTGCTTGCCCATAAAACCCCAAGGAAAAGCTTACCTCCGTGTTGCACAATTTCTTTGGAAATATCGGGTTGGTTTTTGAATTCAATTTTATATACCGGCATCATCAATTCGGTCTCTGTCTGCGTTATGGTAAGCACACCGTCAACAAAGCTGTACCGAACCTCTTCCTCCAAACCTATAACAGATACCTTTTCAACCTCGTTACCTGCACCTATATTTATTTTAATTTCTTTTTGTGATTTGTCTCTTATATAAAGATACATATTTTTATCTTTATACCCAATTTGTCCCCAGGAAAATATATTCGGGAAAGGATTGCCTTTTATTCCGCCATATACCGCTTCGCTGTTTCTTGCGGTCCACTCTCCCATTTTTTTCAATATGTCTTCGGTTTCCCGCGTAAGACTTCCGTCGCCTTTAGGCCCTACATTCAGAAGAAGCGAAGCGTTACTGCCTAACGTTCTGCAAAGAATTCCGCAAACGTCGTCCGGTGTTTTCCAATTGTTATCCTGTGCCTTATATCCCCAGGTGTCATTAAGGGTAATCAGACATTCCATATTCACACCAACCGGCGCTACGGGAAGCGCGTTGTCCCCGAGGGATTCATAATCATTACAGTTGTGTGCAATTCTTGAGTTAATCTGACAATCGGGCTGCAGGCTTTTTACCAACGCACGCAATTCCTGCGACTGTTCCTTTAAAATATCGTGCGGATAGTCAAACCATATTATCTTCAAATCCCCATAATTCGTAAGAAGCTCTTTCACCTGCGGAAAACATTTTTCGTAAAGATACTTTTCAAGCTTGATATTATCATCCGGATAATCCCAGTAATTTCTGTTTTTTTGCGGTATTTTGGTTGAAGATTCCATATTTCCACCCGCATCCTTTTCATACCAATCAAGAGTATGCGAATAATAAAAGCCAAGTCCCATGCCTTGTTTTTTGCATTCATCCGAAAGTTCTTTACAAATATCTCTGCCAAAGAATCCGTAAGTAGAATAATCGGTATACTCGCTTTTGAACAAGCAAAACCCGTCGTGATGCTTACTGGTTAAAACGATGTATTTAATGCCGGCCTTTTTCGCACTTGCAACAAGATTCTTTGCAAAATCCGGAGCAGGACAAAAATACTTTCTTCCAAAGGCTTCATACTCTGCAATGGGAATTTCAAGTCTCTGCTGAATCCATTCGCCGAGCCATTCACATTTTCTGCCGTTGTAAGAGCCTGCCATTGCACTGTAAATTCCGAAATGCACAAACATCCCGAATCTGTCATCCAGTATTTTCTGAAAAGCCAAATTGTTCTCTTTCATAAAAATCCCCCTTTAAAATCGACATAATTTCTTGCACCTTCAAGCATATTATGATATAATCAGTATAGTATAATCAACAAAATTTGTAAATATATTAAATTGTAAAAATGATTGTTCAAAATCGACTTAAGGAAGTGATTGATATGATAAATTCCGTCTCTCTTTTTACTTGCGGAGTGTGTATTGCACCTGAAAATTGGTTCACCAAAAATATTCCGACACCCTACAGACTCTATTACATTCGCGGTGGCTCTGCATATTTTAGTTTTGGTGCCGAGGAATTTAAACTCCGCAAAAACCACTTTTATCTTTTCCCCTCTTCTCTTCCTTTTGTCATAAGACAAGACCCGCACGACAGACTTGACCACCTTTTTTACAACTTTTTGCTCTCCCCTTCGGTTATGTCGGCAAATCCCATATCCGCCGATATCCACACACACCCGTTATTTGAAAAATTTCTTGAAATAATGGAAATAACTGCATGGAATTATGCACAGAACAAGACAACCGAAAACAAGGACATTGCGGCCAAAGTTTTAGAGGCATTTTTAACTCTTTTCTTTTCTGTAAATCCGATTTCAAAGTCGGAAAACAATGACATTTTAGCAAGCATTACATATATGGAAACCAACTATATGCACGACATAACCATTAAAGAAATTGCATCCGGTTTATTTTTAAGCGAAGATTATTTTATAAGAAAGTTCAAAGCTTCAATAGGAATGACGCCTTACGCCTATTTATCCAAGCTTCGCCTCAGCATTGCCAATGAACTAATTGCAAGCGGTGTGTCGCTTACAGATGCCGCAAAAGCCACGGGCTTTAAGTATGTTTCCTCCCTAAGCCACGCACTGAAGAAAAAATCATAATCAACATACAAAAAACGAACCTCTGAAAAGAGGTTCGTTTCAGTTTGTTACTAGGAGACTAAATATATTTGAAGCCTCAAAACTATTACTCAAAACTTAAGTAGTTTTAGGGCAAATTATGCTTTCTGAATGTTCGTAGCCTGAGGACCTTTCGCACCTTCGGCTACTTCAAAAGTAACTTCTGCTCCTTCTTCAAGAGTCTTGTAGCCATCCATCTGGATTGCTGAAAAGTGAGCAAATACATCTGTACCGTCTTCACTTTCGGTCTGCTTGCGAACAAGACTGTATCTTCCTCTTGACTTTTTTCTGTAAACTGTTATAATATTTGTAGAAATATGTCGAGAGGTGGATACGATGGGTTTTAAATCCGAAAAAATCAGCATCAAAGAGATTGTACAGCGCGAGCTGGGCGAAATTGATGCCTATTTGTTTGAAGACGGTGAGATTGTAAAGTATGAAATTGCGTTAGAAAGCGTTCCCGAAAAGATGAGGGACTACGCCAGAGATATGCAGGCAATCTACGGCTGGGAAAATGAGGATGACAAGGTCGAGTTCTTAACAAAGGAGCAGTTTGTAAAGAATTTTTATGCGGAATATTGTGCGACGCATCATGAAAGTGTTAAAACGCAATCATTGGAAAGTGAAATGTTCGCCTATCAGGCACGCAAAAGAAAGCAACGCATGCTGACACCGCTGATTCTTCTAATCGTGGTATTGGTTGTAGCTGTGGTGGGATTTGCTTTGGCATCCTTTGGCGATATGCTTTCAGAAAAGAACGGCTCAAAAGCATCTGTTGCGCAAATGGAGCATGAAGTAAAGCAAACAAAAGAAGAACTGAACGAAGTAACAGAAGAAAGAGATGCCTTGCAGGCACAGCTTGATGCCACCGAAACCGAAATGGAATTGCTTCAGGAGGATGTGGATTCGCTGAAAACCGAAAACGAAGAGCTTCTGGAGGAAGCAGAACAGTGGCGTGAAAACAAAGACAGAGTTTCCTGGTACAATGCAAATGCGGTTGTGGTGTATAGCGACGGCGCGGACTTATATCACCTCTACGGTTGCAGTCGACATCAGGATGTGGCTTACAGAATATATGATACGGCAACGGCAAAAGCAAGCGGATATCTCGCCTGCCCCCATTGCTTAGGAAATTAAAAAAAGGAATGTTCCACGTGGAACATTCCCTTTTTGTTGCTTAAATTATTCTGCAGGAACTTCTGCGTTTTCGGCTTGCTGTGCCTCATACCGTTCTTTGGTCTGATACAGACGAACGTACTGGATATCCATGCTGGTGCCGTCTGCCTCGTCGCTGATTTGTCCTGCCCAGTTCATAACCGCTGTGGAGAACCAGGGGGTTACACCGGTGGTGGCGTTGGTGTTGGGCTTACGGGAAACCTCGGTGCCATCGAAATAGAAAATCAGCTCGGAATCTGTCCATTCTACCGCATAGGTGTGGAAGTCAGCCGACAGGTCATAAGGCGCAGTATATGCGTAAGACAAGGAAGCTTTGTTACCATTTAAGTCTACCGCTGTGTGGAGGGTAGAATTCATCTTGTTGGGATAATGACCTTCGTTGATGTCGATTTCAAAACCGTGAGGCGGTGTAGAAGAGCTTTCCTTTGTGCGATTCCACCAGGCGTTGTTGATGCCTTGCGCCGCACAGTAACGATAACGCGCTTCCCAATAGCCGTATGCCTGGGTAAACACGTCACGCTTAACCCAAACGCTGGCGGTGGTCCAATGCTTACCGCCACGTTCTTGCTTCAAAGTCATCAAACGAAGCATACCGTTTTCTACAACGGCATTTTCGCGCCATCTGGAGGATTGCAGCGATGCTCTACCTGCAGAGTGTTCGCTGTCCCATACGTCCCAATTCAAGCTGTCGCCATTAAATTCATCATTAAAGGTCATAACCCATTCCTGCCCTGCCGGGGGTCCTGACCAGACACAGGTTTCCATATATCGCTTCAAAAGTGCCGCCGCCTCTGCACGGGTTGCAGTATTTTTCGGAGAAAGGGTTGTGTCGCTTGTGCCGTTGATTACGCCCATATGTACCAAAACATTAAAGCTTTCGGCGGCAAAAGGATTGATGTCTGTTTTATCTGCATATTTTTCAAAGTTGTTGGGCACAGAATCCAACCAGGGGAAGGATTTGCCACTCTTTTGAACTGCGTTATAAATAAGAAGTGTCAATTCTTCACGGGTAATGGGTTGATCGGGCAAGAAACCGTTTTCGGTGGGGAAATTATCCAAAAGTCCGTAGCTTTTCGCACTTGCAATGGTTTTGTAGTACCATGCATCGGGCGTTACATCGGGATAAGACGGTGCGTCTGTTTCTTCGGGGCAAACGCTTCTTGCCAAGATTGCGGTTGCTTCTGCACGGGTAATGGTATCTTCGGGTGCGAAAGCGCTTTCTGCTTTACCGTTGATATATTTCTTGTCTGCCATATATTCAACATCATATTCTGCCCAATGTCCGTCCATATCGGCAAATTTGTTTAAATGACTCATCTGTGCTTTGCCGAGCATTAAAAGGTTAGGGGTAATATAAATGGTGTTCCAGATGCTATTGTCTACAGAACTTAAAATATCGAAACGAACAGCACTTGCACGCGTGTTGATGGCGGCAGTTGTTTCGGTTTCGCGAATCAGCTCCACATATTCATCACCTGTGCCGGCAAAATAGAAATCACCGAGGGTAATCCACTCGTCACCGCCACCTGCGGCTGTATCAATATAGAAGGTATCGACTTCCCCATTGTGATGTACATCGTAGCGTACATTTGTGTCATTGCCGCCTTTGTACCACAACTTGTAAACAGTAACACGAACATTGCCTACTGCGGTAATATCGGGGTCGTATTTACAGGTTGCCCCTTGCTTAGTGGTCCATAACGAACCGGGATAATTTTTGATAGGACCTGCCAAAGAACCGCTCCAACCCCACCATTTTTCACCGGCATCGTTGTATTCGGGATAGGAGAAACCGGGATAAGGTTCTACATCAATTACAACAGGTGCCTCTACTTCGAAAGTAGTGATTTCCTTGTCGGTTTTAATCAGTTTAACTGCGGAAAGACGGTGCATACCCGATTCGATAATCTGCCCTACATAGGCTTCGTTCACATCGTCAAAGTTAAATACGCCGAGGGAAACCCAACCCGGTTCGCCTTCGGTTTGGCTGATGGTTTTAACGGGTTCTTTTTTGCCGTTGTGGTTTAGTTGTAAAGTTAATTTCTTGGAAGCGGAAGTGTGTACCGGGTTCCATAAAAATACTTCATAGTTACCTGCTTCGGGCACATCAATACCCATTTTGAAAGATGCACCGGGGGTAGAACTGTAATAATGTCCCTTACCATCATAACCGGGCGAAGAAGAGGTTTTCGCCCATTTGCCTTTTGCTTCGGAAAGTGGAAAAATATAACCGCCGTCCTCAGAAGGAATTGCAACCACTTCCCGGGACAAATACACAGTATCTTCGGTAATTTCAGGCTTTTCTTCCGGTTCTGCAGGTTTTTCTTCCTGAGCAGGGGCATCTGCAAATTCAGTTACTTCTTTGTCGGTTTTAACGAGTCTTACCGCAGAAGCTCTGTAATTGCTCTTTTCAATAACAGCACCGAGATATGCCTCATTTACATCATCAAAATGAAACACGCCAACCGATTCCCAACCGGTTTCGCCTGTGGTGAGGTCTACGGGTTTAACATTTTCGGTTTTGCCGTTATGTGTCAGGCTCAATGCCATAGCAGGAGAGGAATTGGAATGAACGGGTTTCCAGTAAAACACCTCATAATTGCCTGCTTCGGGTACATCAATGCCAATTTTAAAGGAAGCACCTTTAGAATAGGTGTAGTAATGCTTGTCCCCGTCATAACCGGGTACGGTTTTAGAGGCATTCCACTTACCCTTTGCTTCGGAAAGCGGGAAGATAATGCCGTCACCGTCCGGGATTCCTTTCACTTCCTGTGACAGGTAAATCGTTTCGTTCGTGATTTCGGGTTCTTCGACCGTTTCTTCAGCCGGTGTTTCGGTTTCTTCAGGCATTTCGATAACAATTTCGGTTACGGGTTTGGTGGTTTCTTCAAGCTTTACAGCATTTACACGCGCGGTAGGCTTTGTCACTTCACCGCTGACGTACGCCTCACTTTTGCCGTCAAAATCAAATATACCAATAGAAGCCCAACCTGTTTCGCCGGTTTTCTGATTGATGTTGGCAATCTGCTCGGTTTTTCCGTTTCTGGTCAGATACAGAGGCATTTCGTTAGATGTGTTTTCATGCACCGATTTCCAGAAAAACAGCTCATAATTCCCTGCCTTCGGGATTTCCAGAGCAATTTTGAAGGTTGCGCCCTTTTCGGAGCTCCACTGATGCTTGCCGCCGTCATAGCCGGGTGCGGCAGAGGATGTGCCCCACTTTCCTGTGGTTTCAGACACCGGGAAAATCAGCTCTTCTTCTGCTGAAACAGCCATAACACTGCATATAGACAGCATAAGCGAAAAAATTAGGATCAAACAAATACTTTTCTTCATGGTTCTTTCTCCTTTCTCTGCTTTTATTATAAAATACGGCGCAGAAAAAATATATACAAAAAATACGCAAAAGTTGTTGAAAAATACGCAAAATAAATGTATAATAAAGGAGAAAGGGGGTACGACCATGCAAACGAAGGTACATCACTTCACATCCTTGCGGCAAAAGCTTTACATTTCGGAACTCGGATATATGGGGTGGACAGGCAAGCATAGGGTAAAGCCCTATATGCGGAATGTGTATATTTTGCATTTTGTCACCAAAGGCAAAATGCGATATTGCGGACAGGAAATTCAGGCAGGGCAGGGATTTTTAGTGGCAAAGCAAACGGTGCACAGTATGGATTTTGACGGGCAATCTCATGAGCTTTTCTGGTTTGCCTTTGACGGAGAAAGTGCAGAAATACTTTTGAAAGAAATCGGACTCTCCCCCACAACCCACGGTACGTTTAACATTAACAATTTGCCATATGTGGAAGCGCTGTTGCGAATGGCGCTCAAAGTGTGCGATAAAGATAAAAATGAAGAAGTTGCCCTATCGGCATTTTTAGGGTGTTTGCCTTTCCTGGCGGTACGCCACGGGGAAACTCCCGTGGAGCGCGGCTATTTTGAAGCAGCGGTCAGCCTGATGAAACGAAACCATTACCGTCATCTTTCCATGAATGATATCGCGAGAGAAATCAATGTTTCTGAAAAGCATCTCTGTAAGCTGTTTAAAGCCCGGTGCGGGCAATCTCCGAAGCAGTACCTCACCGGCATCCGTATGGAAGCAGCGAAGAAAATGCTTTTAGGGTCTAATCTTGCAGTCAAGGAGATAGCAGAAATTGAAGGCTATTCCTCACAGGGCGCTTTTTCCCAGGCTTTTACCAATTATTTCGGCGTAAGACCTACGGCTATGAAGAAAAAATAAAAAAGGATGTTCCGTACGGAACATCCTTTTTATTTGGCAATATCTGTGATGAGGTCCTCGTGACCGCGATTGCGTCTGCCGACAATGTTGGCTGTCGGAAACACATAGGGTTCTCCGCCGGTGGAAAAGGTGATGTTTCCAAGCCCGCGCTCGTGTACCAGACGATCGGAATTGGCGGAATATACCCCGTTTGGATAAGAAAGGGAGGTAACCGGTCTGCCGATCATTTTTTCCAGATGAGATTTGTTGTGTGCAAAATCATTCAAAACATAGTTAGGCGTCCGTTTGATATGCAGACGTTTTATGGTAAGATAAGCATTTAAATGCAGATAATACGAATGGTTTCCGATTTCTGCCCGGGGGGACTGCGACAAGAGCTTTAATGTATCATCGGTCAAATAGTCGGAATAATTCAATCGGCTGCCTATCACAAAGAAAGTCGCACAGGCACCGTGTTTTTCTAAAATGGGAAGCGCGTATACATAATCGCTCATATATCCATCATCAAATGTCAAAACCGCGGTTTTTTGATTGGGGTCAGGCGGATTTTGTGCAATCTCCCCTGCTGTTTTGAAAACATAGCCTTTTTCTTTCAGATAAAGAATATCATTTTCAAAATTCTGCGGCGAAGTGCACCAGGGACTCCACTCGCTCGGATTTTCAGATAGCTTGTGGTACATAATCGCAACAAAATTATTTCGGGTATAGGAGTTTGCCGAAACAGGCATAACTTGTATGAAAACAATAAAAACAATCAAAAGTGCAAGCTTTTTCATTCTGTTTTCTCCTTTGACGCGATAATAGTTTTCTCTAAAACGCAAAAGCGTTTTACGCACAATTCAGCATAAAAACAGTCTTTTTTCCCTTAGAAAAAGTATACAATTATCCTCTTTTTTTGTCAATAGTAAAATTTTTTTAATTATTTTTAAAAAAAGGCTTGTTTTTTTGAAAAAAATGGAGTATAATGTTTAAGATATCAATATTAAGGAGGATTTTTACTATGTCCGTAAAAGTAGCTATTAATGGTTTTGGCCGTATCGGCCGTCTGGCTTTCAGACAGATGTTTGGTGCAGAAGGTTATGAAATCGTTGCAATCAACGACCTGACCAGCCCCAAAATGCTCGCTCACCTCTTAAAGTATGACTCTGCACAGGGCAGATACGACGGTCATACCGTAGAAGCTGGTGAAGATTCTATCACCGTAGATGGCAAGACCATCAAAATTTATGCAGAAAAAGACGCTAAAGATTTGCCTTGGGGTGCAATCGGTGTTGACGTTGTTCTCGAATGCACAGGTTTCTACTGCTCCAAAGATAAGTCTCAGGCTCACATTGATGCAGGTGCGAAGAAAGTTGTTATTTCTGCTCCCGCAGGTAACGACCTTAAGACCATCGTATTCAGCGTAAACGAAAACACTCTTACCAAAGAAGATACCATCATTTCCGCTGCATCCTGCACCACCAACTGCTTGGCTCCCATGGCTAAAGCACTCAATGACTATGCACCCATCCAGTCCGGTATCATGGCTACAATCCATGCTTACACCGGTGACCAGATGATCTTAGACGGTCCGCACAGAAAAGGCGACCTCCGTCGTGCAAGAGCAGGTGCGGTTAACATCGTTCCTAACTCTACCGGTGCTGCAAAAGCAATCGGTTTGGTTATCCCCGAACTCAATGGCAAACTCATCGGTGCTGCACAGCGTGTACCCGTTCCGACAGGTTCTACCACCATCTTAACCGCAGTTGTTAAGGGTAAGGACATCACCAAAGAAGCAATCAATGCTGCTATGAAGGCTCAGGCTTCCGAATCCTTCGGTTACAACGAAGACGAAATCGTTTCTTCCGATATCGTTGGTATCCGTTACGGTTCCTTGTTTGATGCTACCCAGACCATGGTTGCTCAGATTTCCGAAGACCTCTATGAAGTTCAGGTTGTTTCCTGGTACGACAATGAAAACTCCTACACCAGCCAGATGGTTAGAACAATCAAATACTTCGCAGAACTTTAATTTGCAAATTTTTAAAAAGGGGTGCTCGCACCCCTTTTTTTCAACCCGACTTTCTTCTATATAATATACGGAGGCAAAAATATGTGTAATATTGCAGGCTATATCGGCAAAAAACAGGCAGCCCCTATTCTGTGCGAAATGATGCAGAGAGAGGAAGCGTTCTGGGGAAGCTATTATACAGGCATCACCGTGCATGACGGCAACAAGCTACAGACCGTAAAAGTTGTAGGTAATATGGAAAATTTCTTAAATGAAACAGACGGCATTCATTTTAAAGGAAACATTGGCTTTATGCACAGCCGTTCCAAAGGCGGCGGCGACGTGGAATGGGGTCACCCCTTTACCAATCGGGACGGCTCACTTTCCTATATCGCAAACGGTGGCTTTAAAGGCTTTGAATCGGACGATATATTCACCAAAAGAGGTGTCCTTGCCACCGAGCTGGAGCAAAAGGGCTATCTTTTCCGTTCCAAGGTTGCGGAAAGCATGACGGGCTACCCCAATCTTGCAGACGGTGGCACGGTGCATTGCAGTGATTTGCAGTGCCAGCATATCGCATCCCTGATTGATGAGGGTCTCTCCCCTGCCGAAGCGATGGCGAAAAGCAATTCCCTCTACCCTTCCGGCATTGTGGGGCTTTGTATGCATGAAAAAGAGCCTGAAAAAATTTTTGTAACCCGCCTGACCTGCCCGTTGAATGTGGGCATCACCGATGATGGCGATACATACTTTGCCACAACCCTTTTTGCTTTTCCAGAGAATGTTAAGTTCCGCACCATTGAACTTTTGCCTGCGGCAACGGTGTTTGAAGTGTTTATGGGCGGACATAAAGCAACGCCGTATCCCGTTGAGGTAAATAACATTCTGCCCCTCACCCCTGCCCTCTGGCACAATGCGTATGTGGCGGCAGAGAAAATGCTTACGGGAAGAAAAGAAAACCCGGCAACCATTCAGGAGGTGTGGGACACCTGTGATACATTTAAAAAGGAAGGCTTTGTTCTGCAAACCGACTGCATGACCTATGGTGTATTGGAAGCATTAGAGCAGGACGGTAAATTAAATATAGTAGAAGTGCCCGACTCCGGTGCAATGCCCGGTTATGAAACAAAACGCGTTCATTTTTACATTTAAAAGGGTACGAAAACGCAAAACAAACATATACTATACAGACGAAAAACCGTAAAAAACAAACAAAAAACCGTTAAATTGTGTTACAAAACCATTGTTATGTAACAAAAACCGCCGTTGGTTGACAGTTATTTTACAATTGTGTTACAGTTGCAAAAATGCTATTGACAACGGCGAGATTTTTGTTGTATAATTTCGGTGAAGCAAGAGGAGGGAGAAACTCCCGAGAGCGGATAATCCCATTAGGGAGTGTGTCCCTCATCAATCCTTTTGTGAAAAAAATATTTTATAAGGAGGAAGATTTTATGAAAAATCTGACCAGAGTTCTTGCATTAGTACTCGTATTTGCTATGATGCTCAGCACTGTAGCATTCGCTGGCGCTTTCACAGACGTTGCAGCTGACGATGACTATGCAGAAGCTATCGAAACATTGGCTGCTTTGGGCATTTTCAAAGGTTACGAAGATGGTACCTTTGGTGCTGACAAAGCAATCACAAGAGCTGAAGCTGTTGCAATTGTTAACAGAATTCAGGGCTTGTCCAGCGCAAGTGCAGGTGCACAGTCCGTATCCTTGTATACTGACGTAGCAGCTGATCACTGGGCATTGGGCGACATCAACCTCGCAACCCAGATGGGTACTGTAAGCGGTGACGGCAACGGCACCTTCAGACCCGAAGACCAGGTTTCCTATCAGGAAATGGTTAAAATGCTCGTTGTTGCTTTGGGTTATGCTCCCGCAGCAGCAGACAGAGGCGGTTGGCCTACAGGTTACCTCGTAGTTGCTTCTCAGTATGGCGTTTTGGAAGATACCACAAACGTTGGTGCTGCTCCCGCAACCAGAGGCGTTGTAGCTCAGCTTACCTTCAATGCTTTGACCGCTCCTATGATGAAGCAGACCGGTTATGGCGAAAACAAAGAATTCACCGTAATGGATGAAGACGGCAAGACCGAAGTTCTTTTGACCGAAAAACTCGATATCTATCGTGTAGCTGTAACTCCTATCGCTAACGATGCTGAAGCTATCGAAGACACCGTTCAGAAGGCTGGTTATGTTAAAGTTAAGGGTCTCTCTGAAGACGATGCTTGGTTCGGTGTTGCAAAAGCATTCTCCGGCGACAAAGCAGTTCTCTTGAAGGGCGAATCCGATATCGATGCTAAACTTGGTTATGCAGCAGTTGCATACATCCAGGAAAATGCTGACAAAGAATGGGAAGTTCTCTATTCTGCAATCGAAGATGGTAAGACCATCGTTGTAGAAGTAGATCCCGCTACAATCGTTGACGTTGTAGAAAAGACCGAAGCCACCGGTTACATCGAAGTTGAAGATGAAGACGCTGGTATCGAAGAAGAATATGAATATGATGGTAACACCATGGTTGTTATCGACGGCAAAGCTGCTGTTAAATTCAACACCAAGGGTATGGATGCTTTCATGTACGATGATGAAAACGTAATGGAAGGTACCGTTACCATGTTGTTCGAAAAGAACGAAGACGAAGCTAAGTACATCTTCGTTAAGAAGTACTACACCGATATGGTAGAAGATATCAATCCTTCTGCTACCAAGATTTACCTCAAGCAGGGTGCTGCTATCAACTTGGACGAAGATGATGTTGACGATCTCGTTTACACCATCACCAAGGGTGGCGAAGCTATCGACGTTGCTGACCTGAAGGAAGATGACATCATCACCTACAGAACTGCTAACGACAAGAAATTCTATGAAATCATCGTAACAGACACCACCATCGAAGGTTCCATTTCCTCTATCGGTAAGGATTCCGAAGGTGACACTGTTTACAACATTGGCGGCGAAAAGTACAAAGCTTCCGTTTCCGGTTATGCTGCAGGCCTTGACAACAAGTTGCCTTCCGCTCCTGGTGCTGCTGGTACTTTCTACTTCGACGCATTTGGTAAGATCGCTTACTACAGCAGAACTTCCGTTTCTGGTGTTGCTACCGAAAGAGACTACGCTTATGTAGAAGCTCAGGGTGCTGACACAACTGCATTCGGTGCTGCTTTGAAGGTTAAATTGTTTGACGCTGAAGGCGCAATCAAGACCTACACTGTATCTGATAAGTTCATGGTTAACGTTATCATCGAAGAAGATGACGAACTCATCGAAATCGAAGGCAACGACGGTGAAGCATATGATGTATACACCGGCAACGTTATCAATGCTGACGTTATCGACCTCTTCGCTGATCTCGAAGATACCCTTATCGCTTACTCTGTAAACACCGCTGGTGAATTGGATGAAATCACTCTCCCGATCGTTTGGGATGGCGAAAACGACGATGCTGAATTCAACCTCTATGCTTGCATGGAAAATGCTGAATTCGACGAAGACAACAACGAACTTACCGTTCAGAATGGTCCCAGCATCTATGTTGACGAAGAAACTGTAGTATTCTACGTTGGCGACGAAGAAACCGATGAAGAACAGTATGCTATCATGGATCTCAACGCTTTCGAACATGAAGATTTCTATCATGTTGATGCTTATGCAGTAGATTCTGACAGAGTAGCAAACGTTCTGGTATTGAGAACACCTGTTTCCACCGGTAACGAAAAGGGCAACATCGCTCTGTACACCGATTACTCCACCATGAAGAACGAAGATGGTAAGACTGTTTCTGCTATCTCCTTCCTCGAAAATGGCGAATTGGTAACTAAGTTCTGCGATTCCAAGAGCTCTACTTTCGACATCGCTAAGGGTTCCGTATTCGTATACGAACTCAACGAAAAGGGTGAAATCACCTCTATCGAAAAGATCTTCGGTATCACCTATGATATGGACGATATCGCAGGCCTCTACGGTAAAGTAACTTCCGACGAACCCACCTACGTTGTAGGTCAGGTTTACAGCAAGTCCGGCACATCCTTGAGACTTGGTGACTTCGAATCCAAGGATTTCGAAACTCACAAGGTAGCAGGCGATGCTAACGTATACTTGGTTGACAACTCCGGTTCTAAGGTTAAGATCAACGTTTCTGAACTCGGCGAAGTTATGGGTAACAAGTTCGATAAGAACGGTAACCTCTACGAAGCTGACGAAGCTGATAACTTCTATGTAGTTATCAAGTACGTTGACAAGATTGCAACTGACGTTGTTATCTACAAGAACTTCTTCAACAAAGACTGATTCTTTGTAAATCAATAAGTTCATTACAAGCCACGCGTAAAGCGTGGCTTGTTTTTTTGTGCAACGAAAACCACACGATAGTCGCGTGGTTCAATAGAGGTTTACCGATGAACAGACAGGAAACTAAAGTATATAACAAACGTAAATTGTTAAGCAACATTGTAGAATGATACAAACCAAATCGTTGTGAAGCCTTCCCCTCAAGGGGAAGCCTTGCTTAAAATAACCCATTTATGGGTAGCAAGTAATCGTTGCATGGCTGGCAGATGGGTAAAAGCGCACTTGTGCGCAGCCGGTATCGGGTAGGGCGTAGCCATGAAATAAAATACAGCTCTTCCGCACAGCAACAGAAAAAAAGGCTCCCTCTGACGAGGGAGCTGTCAGCCTAGGGCTGACTGAGGGAGAGAATGACGATTTGACGGTTAGCACGTCCTTCGCCTTCAGAATGACATGTGTATTTTTTCTGCACGCAGTCTAAGCAGTTATTACAATATTCTGCACATAATTGCAGAGTTTATTATGACATTCCGCACACACCACATGAAAACGCACTGGTTTTTTATAACTTTTCGTACACTGCACATGAAAACGTAGTGCTTATCATGGTGTTCTACACACACCGCATATAAATTCAGCACATATCATGACATTCCGTATACACTGTACATAAATTCAGTACTTATCATGACATTCCGTATACACTGTACATAAATTCAGCAGTTATTACAACATTCCGCACACACTACATGTAAATTCAGCAGCAACATAGTGTGCGGTAGCATAAAAGACTTGATTTTTTGGGTGATTTGGTGTATGATAGTAGTATAGAATAGTATAACTATCCGCTAAAAAAGGAGAGAATATAAAATGCTGAAAAAAGGATTGTGCTTATTGCTCACCATCTGCCTGCTCCTGCCCCTTATTCCGACAGTTGCAATGGCAAATACCGCAAATATCAGAATTTCAACCGAAGGTTTCCCCGAAAACTGGGTGAATTCCAACCAATCGGTTAAAATTACTGCGGACAATTCCAAAAACCTGGTACAATCCATGACCGTAAACGGCGAAACCGTTTCTCCCGTAAACGGCACACCTTACTATCTCCTCAAACAAATCTCCTTTACCGATAACACCCTCACCATGGGCGTTTTCATGGGCAACCACGCTGCCAACGGCGGTCAGTTTGCCTTTACCTACGACACAACAAAACTGCAGCCTGCAACAGAGGTTGTAAATGATTTTTATATCGGTGCCACCAATATCACCCTCATCAAAAAAGCCCCCACCGATACCCGTGCAGGCAGTGGCTACTTAGATACCGTAAAGGGCAACGGCTATGTGACCTGGGTCATCAGTACAGGCTCTGCGGTTGGCGGTGAAAATACCGAAGTTCCGCTTTTCACCATGTCCTTTGCCTTAAAAGACGGCACGACCCTTTCCGACCTTAACGCGGATACCTTTGGCACGCCTGCGATTTCCGATTTGTATAAACCGTCCATGAACCAGGCACCCTGCCTTACCATTAACGGCACAACCGTAACTACCGATTTAAAGCACGCAGTTTGGCTGAACGATACCGTGTACGGCGACAGCATTTATCCCACCTTTACCTTTGAAGGACAAACCAACGGCGCAGACCCCTTTGAAGTGGTGGTGACCGATAAAAACGGGAATGCACACCCCGAAACCATCCCCGTCAAAGTGGATCTGGTGTCGTCTTTGGATGCACCAACCTTTGATTTAAGCGAAGACCATACCGAAATTACTGTTTCCAATGTGGCTTGTGCTACCAACGCCCCCTCCGGCATCACCTTTAAAGCCGAGCTGTATGTGGGCGGACAAAAACAAGCCGAAAGTGCTGTGCAAAACGGTACCGCAACCCTCACCGCACCCGAAGGCGTAACCGCAACCGTGAAAGTGATTGCCACAAGCGGTGTGGGCGTTACAAGCTCTGCCAATAAAAACATTTTTGTGCCTGTCATTGACAGAATCGGTCCCGAAATTACGGTCAGCGGTCTTCCGCAGACCGAATGGAGCAATTCGGACGTAACCTTTACCGTCTCTGCCTCCGACCCGTCGGGCATCCGTGATATCAAGGTGGACGATGCTCCCTATTTGGAAGCAATCACCGCAACCGAAAGCAAGAGCTATAGCATAGTTGCAACCGATAACGAAGGAAATTCTTCTCAAAAACAGATTGAAATTAAAATAGATAAAACCAAGCCCGAAGCCAACATCACGGTTTCAGACGAATGGGGTAAAACCAACTCCATCACAGTAAATGCCACCGACAATCAGTCAGATGTAAAAGAAATCAAAGTAAACGGCACGCTTTTGACAGGTACCGTTTATTCGGCAACCGACAACGGCTCTTATACTGTAGAAGTAACCGACAACGCAGGCAATACCTTTACCGAAACCGTGACGGTTTCTAAAGTGGATACCACTGCACCTACCATTCAGATCATTGTGTCCGAACAATGGGGACAAACCAATCTGATTACGGTAAATGCAATCGATACTCAGTCGGGTGTTTGCTCGGTGGAAATTAACGGCGTAGCAGTGGATAACCTTGCTGTACAGCAAAACGGTGACTACCCCGTAAAGGTGACCGACAATGCCGGTAATGTGTACGAAACAGTCGCAACCGTAACCAAAGTTGATATCGATGCACCTGTGGTGCAAATCCATAAAACCGAAGGTTGGGCAAAAGAATGTGTGATTTCGGTTTCTGCAACAGACAGCCAATCGGGCGTAAAAGAAATTAAAATCAATGGCGAAGTATGTGAAACCCTTACCGTGACCGATAACGGAAGTGTAGCGGTAGAGGTTACCGACAATGCAGGTAACACATTCACCGAAGCGGTAAATGTGGATAACGTGGACACCGACCTGCCTGAAATTCAGGTAGACGCATTCCCGACAGAGGATGTAAAAGAGTTCAATATGACCTTTACCGCAACCGATGCCCGTTCAGGGGTGGCATCTGTTATGGTAAACGGCAATCTTGTAACCGGTACAGAGGGCATGTACAGTTATTTTGTAAACCAGAACAAGGATTACGAGATTGTGGTGACCGACAGAGCCGGCAACGTGACAAACCAAAGGATAACAGTTAACATCTTGGATGTAACTGCACCTACGATAAATGTTACCGGCAATCCGTCAAATTGGACAAACGAGGATGTGGTTTTAACCGTTTCTGCAGTGGATAACGGTGTATGCACCTTGTATTTTGAGGGCAATTTACTGACCCAAAACACCGTAACGATAACAGAAAACGGCACTTATACCGTTCTGGCGGTGGACGAAGCAGGCAACCAGACCTCCGAAACGGTTGTTGTAAGCTTTATGGATAAACAACCGCCCGAATTGCAGGCTGTGGTACAGCAGACCTGGGGAAAAACCAACACCATTACTATAAATGCGACCGACTCAGATTCGCAGGTGAAAGATGTGAAGGTAAACAATGCGTTATTTAACGGTTCGGTATATACCGCAACGGCGAACGGTGATGTAACCGTAACCGTTACCGATTACGCAGGCAACAGCACAGAGCAGGTGGTAACCGTCAGCAAGGTGGATACTGAAAAGCCGACCGTTACTGTGACCGATGTAAACGACACACCTTGTCTCGCATTTACCTTTGAAATAGAGGCTTCCGACAGTCAGTCGGGTGTAAAAACGGTTTATGTAAACGGCAACCCGATTCAGGGCAACACATTTACTGCAACCGCAAACGGCACCTACATCTTTACGGCAGAGGATTATGCGGGAAATCTGTCGGACAGTGTAGAAAAAGTCCTGAACTCTGTTGATTCTACTTTACCCGAGGTAACAGCGGTTTCGGGCAACCCCGAGGCTTGGCTGAAAGGGGAAGCGGAAATTACCGTTTCTTTCAGCGAGCTTTGTGCATCCGTCAAAGTGGATGGAGAGGCGGTTGCAACAAATGCAAGTTCCGCGACCTTCACCGCAGATAGTAACAAAGGTTATGTGGTAACCTTTGCCGATGTGGCAGGCAACGCAAACAGCTACACGGTAAGTGTAACCTATTTAGATAATAACGCACCCGAATTTTCAGTGAATGTGCAGGAAACCTGGGGGAAGACCAACCTGATTTCGGTTTTGGCAACCGATGCGCAATCAGGTGTAAAGGAAATAAAAATCGGCACTACCGTTGCAAACAGCCTGGTCGTTACACAAAACGGCAATGTAACTGTAACGGTAACCGATAATGCAGGCAACACCGCGACCCAAACGGTGGAAGTGACCAAAGTAGACACCACCGTGCCCGTGGCGGAAATTGATGTGCAGGAAGCTTGGGGGCAGACCAACAGCATAACCGTAACCGCAACCGATACCCAATCGGGCGTTGCGTCTGTTACGGTCGGTGGTACCCCTGTTACAAAGGTGGACGACAAATATGTCTATACCGCAAGCGAAAATGGAGAATATGCGGTTGTTGTAACCGACCACGCAGGCAACCTCTATACCGAAACGGTAAATGTTGAAAAAGTGGACACCGTCCTGCCAGAGCTTACCGTGTCGGATGCACCCTCGCAATGGTGCAAAGAACACACCTTTACCATATCTGTGACCGATGCGTTGTCCGGAATTAAAGAGATTATGGTGAACGACACGGTTCTTACCGAAAACAGCTATAAAGTGACCCAAAACGGAGAATATGTGTTCAAGGCGACCGACAATGCAGGCAACAGCGTATCCAAAACTGTTCAGGTTGAGAAAATTGACACAAGTGTGCCCGTATTTGATGGTGAAATTTCGGTAACCGCGCTTGGCGAAACAAGCTTTACGTTGGCATTTCCCATTGCAACCGATGCATCAAGTGTTACCTACGCCGTAAAGGTGAACGGCGAAGCCAAAGCCTATGACGGCAACGGTAGTTTCTCTCTTACAGGACTTAGTGTGAACACGGAATATACCGTAGAACTTACTGCGACCGATGCGGTCGGCAACCACACAACCCTTTCAAAGATTGTTAAAACTGCAGGACTTGGCAAGGTGAAGGTTGTTATAAATCTTTCCGAGCTTGGCACACCCACAGAGACACTTTTGATGAACGCAACCGTAAACGGTGTAACCAAAGTGGTAGACAATAACGGCATTGCACTGTTTGAGGATTTAACCGCAGGGGAGTACATCGTAAAAATTGAAGGTGCAGGCTATCTGGTGCTGGAGAAAAAGGTAACAGCAGAAAACGGCAAAGAAACGGTGCTGACCGTAAAGGCAGGCACGGATTTACAAGCCGGCGACATCAATGGTGACAAAAAAATCGACTTAAAAGACTTTAATATTATTGGTTCGTACTACGGTGAAAACGCTGTAACATCCGTTCAGAAAACCGCCGACTTAAACCGCGACGGCAAGGTGGACGGCAAGGATGTATCCCTTTTCTTAAAAGGTTTCAGAAAATAAAATAAGCTGAGCTTTTGCTCAGCTTATTTTTCTATTTAAGATTAGAAAGTATCTTTTTGCCGGATAACACTCAGCACCAGTCCGATTGCCATAAACGAGGTCAGTATCGACGAACCGCCGTAGCTGAAGAAGGGGAGTGGAATACCGGTAACCGGCATAATGCCGATGGTCATGCCGATGTTTTCAAATGCCTGGAAAATAAACATTGCCGCAACGCCTATGCACACAAGTCCGCCCGAGGAGGATTTAACCAAGTTGGCACTTTTGATGATACGCACAATGATGTATCCTAAAAGGGCAATAACCGCAATGCATCCGATGAAACCCAGTTCTTCGCCTGCCACCGCGAAAATAAAGTCGGTGTGCTTGCCGGGCAGAAAACCAAGCTGAATCTGCGTGCCGTTAAACAGCCCCTTCCCGAAAAATTCGCCTGCACCTACCGCAAGCTTGGATTGCAGTACATTGTAACCGCTACCCATAGGATCTGATTCGGGAGATAAAAATACGCGGATACGGTCTTTCTGGAATTCGTCTAAAACAAACCACCATAAAAGGGGCATGGCTGCCAAAAATGTACCGCCCGCCATCAGGAAATATTTAATGCGTACCCCTGCATAAAACAGCATGACAATGGCGATGAAAATAAATACCATGGCAGTACCGTAGTCGGGCTGCAGTAAAATCAGCGCCAGCGGTACACACAAGTGAAGCGCCAGCAGTAACAGCGTTTTAGGCTCGTTGATATCGTCCTGCACAGCAGAGATATGGCAGGCAAAGGTGATGATAAAGCCGAGCTTTGCAAACTCCGAGGGCTGAATGTTCACAGGTCCCACCGCAATCCAGCCTACCGTACCAACGCTTTCACCGTGACCGATAAAAAGCACCAGTATCAGCATCGCACAGTATACCGCAAAAATAATTTTGTTCAGACAAAGAAGCATCTGGTAGTCCATGTACGCAATCCAAAACATCAGCCCGATGCCTCCTGCAATACCGATACACTGTATGATGATAGCGGATTTCGAAGGGTTGGTCTGTACTGCGCTGATAATCAGAACCAGTCCGTAAAGCGCCGCCAGAATGGTCGCAACCACCAGTTTTATATCCGGTTTTTCTTTTGAAGAATAACGCATGTATGTCCTCCTTAAGCTTTCTACTTCTATTATAATCCAAAAACCGTCGCTTGTAAAGAAAAACTGTTGACTTTTAAAAAAATAAATATTATAATAAATTGTAAGGCTATGTAGTTTTTTAAGGAGGGAAAGGTATGAAAAAACAGCTTACAGCCATTTTTCTGGCACTGGCACTTTGTTTGTCCTGCCTTTCTGTCATGGCAACGCCGCCACTTGTTCCGTATGCGACTCTTTCGGTTTCGGAAAGGGACGCAAGCGGAAATATTACCCTCACTTTAACGGTGGGCGGTGTGGAGTATCAGGGCGTGCAGGCGTCTTTGTACTATAACCCCTCCGAACTGCTTGTTACCGATGAACACTTAAAAAATATCACGGTGGGCGAGCCGATAGGGGACAAAAATTCTTTAAATCTTGTACAGGCAGAGCTTCACGAAGAAAGCAATTGTATTGCAATCACAGCAATTATGAATCTTTCGCTGATGGATGATGAAATTTACACCCTTTCAAGCATGTCGAAGCAGATGAATGTTTTTTCTTTAACAGTACCTGCCACAACCGACAAGCCCGACGTAGGCTTTGCCTTAAAGGAAAGTCCGTATTATGATAAAGGTAATCCCGAGGGCTTGGTTATCTCCTGCAACGGGAAATCGAAGGATGCACAAACAGAAGTTTTGTATGCCGACGGCACAATCGGGCAGACGGGCGAGTTGAAACAGCCCGAGCCAAAGAAATCGCTCGAACAACTGCGTGCCGAGCGCATTTCGGATACTGTTATTCTGCAGTATGATAATTATGCGGCGGTGCAGAACGGTGCACTTTGCTATATAGACGAAAGCAACAAGTCGGTTATGCCTTTTGCGCAAAACGGAGAAATATATGTGCCCTATCGCTTTGTGGCGGAAGGCTTCGGCTATACAGTAGGCTGGGAGGACGAAAGTCAGACCCCGTTATTGCTTAAAAACGGCGAAACGCAAAAGGTGGAAATGCTCGCCTTAAAAGAGGGCAGAAGCTTTATTTCGGTTACTACCGCCGAGAATCTTTTGGAATTACACGCAACCGCGGTGGGGAATTGCCTGATATTTACAAAAGCAGACAACCCCTGGAATGCCGAAGGCGCCATCGAACAGGGCATTTTGTCGGATGCAATGCTGATTATGTCTCCCGCAATACGGGATATGAAATAGGAGGAAGTTATGAAAAAACGGCTTATTTGTGCAGGACTGTCTGTGCTTCTGGTCTTAAGTGGCATATCTGCATTTGCGGCAGATACAGTTACAACAGAATATACAAAAACCGAAAACGGATACCACCACTTTACCACAAGCGGCAAGCTTGATAATGCCAACACCGCATTTGTGACGGTGGTTGTGACCGACCGCGATAACATTACCATCGACAGCATCCAGTATGTGGATCAGGGACTTACCGACGGAAACGGAAATTTTGCTTTTACAAACTATATCCCTAAGCAAAACCCTGTAATCGGACAGGAATATACCGTACGCGTTGGCGTGTGGGGCAGAAAAACGCCCATCACCTGCGATCCCTTAAAATTACCGGCTGATGCACCTGCGTATTCTCTGTCGGGGCAGTTCAATTTTGAGGGCAGCCGTACCTTAGGCACGGTAGAGCTTTATAAAGACGGCGTTTTGCTGGATTCTATGGAACGTGCGGCAGGTGCGTATGATTTTTCCATGTTAGAGCCGGGCACCTACACCGTAAAATTTACCAAGCAATCCCACTTGCCCGAAGTCCGCGAAGCGGAAATCACAACCGCGCATGCAACCGATGTGGATGCAAACCTTGTGGCGGGGGATGTAAATGCCGATGCAATTATTAATCTTTCGGACTTTGGTGAGGTTACAGCGTTGCTCGGACAGGAGGCAGGCTCTGCACAACAGAAAAAAGCGGACTTTTTAGAGAACGGAAGAATCGACGTCAACGAGTTGACTAAGCTGATTCAGAATTACGGTGAAGACCGCAGAAGTGAGTAAGTATGAAAAATTTTTTAAGAAAAATATATGATTATTTCCTGGGTATACACATAAGCTTCGGGCTGGCGATGGCAATCTGGCTTTTGCTGACACTGCTGCCCGCAAATGTACCGCTCATGAACATGAAAAACGTATTGTTTTTGTTTCTGTCGGTGATTGTGCCCTGGATTACAAATTTTGTTTTTGATTACAGCTCTTCCCTTTATATGAAAGGGATTCTGCATGGCGGGCTGTGGTTTATGACGGAAATTATTATCTTCAATTTTCTGTACGGCGTGGCGCTGGAAGCAAATGTGCTGATTGTTTTACTGGTAGCGGCTGCTATTTTGTACGGTGTCGGACTGTTTGTATTCAGCCGTATTTCGGGAAAGCTCAATATCCCGGTGCGGTGCGTGTCGCAGTTTCACATGAAGGTTGTAGGAAAAATTACGAAGGACTGAAAAAGGCACAGAAATAAATAAACACTTCTTTGCATACCATGTTACAAAGGAGTGTTTTTATGTTTGTGTATACGTTCAAAATAAAATGGTGGCGGTTATTAAGCTTTGTACTGCTGGCGGTGATTGTGGCAATGGGCATTTACTATATGACCCGAAGCCAAACGACCGAATTTGTACCGGCACTGCCCCAAAAAGAACAGGAGGGACAAGTATGGCAGGTATGAGACTGGATAAAATACTGGCAAAAAGCGGATTCGGAAGCCGGAAGGATGTCAAAAAGCTTGTATCGGAGCGCAGAGTGACGGTAAACGGCGTGGTTGCAACCGACAGTGGCATGAAAGCGGAGGAAACCGAGGTTTTAGTAGATGGCAATCCCGTTTGTTATAAAGAGTTTATCTACCTTTTGATGAATAAACCGCAGGGCGTTGTGTCCTCTACCGAAAAGGGACCGTCGCAGACGGTGATTGACCTGCTTTCGGAAGAACACAAAAAATTTGAGCCGTTTCCCGTAGGTCGGCTGGACAAGGATACCGAAGGGCTGCTGCTTATTACCAACGACGGTCAGCTTGCCCATGAACTGCTTGCGCCCAAAAAGCATGTGGACAAGACTTATTATGCAAAAATTGCGGGAAAAGTAACCGAAACGGACGTAAAAGCCTTTGCAGAGGGCTTGGATATCGGCGAAAAAAAGAACACCTTGCCCGCAAAGCTTGAAATTTTAAAAAGTGACAGCATTTCCGAAATTCACGTTACCCTGCATGAGGGAAAATTTCATCAGGTCAAGCGCATGTTTGAGGCGGTGGGCAAAAAAGTGGTATTTTTAAAACGCATCCGCATGGGAGATATGGAGCTTCCGATGGACTTAGAAGCGGGTCAGTATCGGGAGGTCGACAGGGATTTTGTACAAAATGCACAAAAAAATAAAATAACTTTGTAGAAAAAAGGGTTTGTTTTTTTGGAGCAAAAGTGCTATAATGATAATAGAAAAAATTTATTTTGAAAGGAATGACTGACAATGGCAAGCTTAACTCTCAAAAATATTTACAAAACATATGAAAACGGCTTTAATGCTGTTAAGGATTTCAACCTGGAAATCGAAGACAAGGAATTTATTATCCTGGTAGGTCCTTCCGGTTGCGGTAAATCCACCACTTTACGTATGATTGCAGGTCTGGAAGATATCAGTGCCGGCGAATTCTATATCGATGACGTAATGGTAAACGATGTAGAACCCAAAGACCGTGATATCGCAATGGTATTCCAGAACTATGCACTTTATCCGCACATGACCGTGTTTGAAAACATGGCATTCGGCTTAAAGCTCAGAAAAGTTAAGAAAGAAATCATTAAAGAAAAGGTAGAAGAAGCAGCAAGAATTCTTGACATTGCACATCTTCTCGACAGAAAGCCCGCTGCACTTTCCGGTGGTCAGCGTCAGCGTGTAGCCCTCGGTCGTGCAATCGTTCGTGAACCGAAAGTATTCCTCATGGACGAACCGCTCTCCAACCTGGATGCTAAACTTCGTGTTCAGATGAGAACCGAAATCACCAAGCTCCATCAGAGACTGGATACAACCTTTATCTATGTAACACATGACCAGACCGAAGCTATGACCATGGGTACCAGAATCGTAGTTATGAAGGACGGTATCATCCAGCAGGTTGATACACCGCAAACCCTTTACGATACACCGGATAACATGTTCGTTGCAGGCTTCATGGGTTCTCCCCAGATGAACTTCATCGATGTTAAAGTTGAAAAGAACGGTGACCAGTATACCTTAACCTTTGGCGATCAGAAAATTATTCTTCCCGAAGGCAAGGCAAAGGCTCTGGCTGAATCCGGCTTTGACGGCACAGAAGCAATTATGGGTATCCGTCCCGAACACATCCGTGACGAAGAAGCAGTTCTTGCAAGCAATCCCGACAGTATCGTTTCCGCTGATGTAGAAGTTACCGAATTGATGGGTGCTGAAACTTATCTCTATCTCAAGATTGAAGGTAAGAACTTCACCGCTCGTGTAAATCCGAGAACCACTGCAAAACCGGGCGACACCATTAAGGTTGCTTTTGATGCAAACAAGATTCACCTGTTCAACAAAGACACTGAATTGACCATCATCAACTAATAAAAAAGTAAAGCGGGGCGAAAACGCCCCGCTTTTTTGTGAGAGAGACTATGGAAAAAGACGAAAAAATACTGGTGGCATCCGTGCTGGATAAGGCAAAGCGTGCCGCGCAAAAAAACATCCCCGTCTGTACCGCTTTTCTGGATTTACATCAGCAGGAGTTGGTGCGACAGGAGCGGAAGCAGTTTGAGGGCACGACCTTTTTACTGTGGGGCGGTTACCCGGATGCAGAACGGAAAATAGCGGTGTTTTTGCCTGATTATCTGGATGCTCCGCCCGAGGATGTGCTGTCTGCGGTGCGGGTGGATGTGAAAAACACCGTAAGGTTGACGCACAGAGATTATCTTGGCTCGGTATTGGGTACCGGCTTAAAGCGCGAGCAAATCGGTGACATTCTGCCGGACGAAGCAGGTGCCTATGTACTGGTTAAATCGGATATCGCGGATTTCTTAACCCAAAACCTATTGAAGGTGGCAAGAGAGAATGTGTCCTGTGAAACCTTGCGCTTATCTGAAGTGGCGTTCGCCGTGCCGGAGCCCAAATCCGAAATGACTGTTTCTGCAAACTCTTTACGCCTCGATAAAATCACCGCCGAAGCCTTTAAGGTTTCACGCACCGATGCGTCAGCCGCCATTCTGGCGGGCAAAGTGTTTGTCAACCAGAAGGAAGTGTTAAAGCCCGACCATCAGCTGTCCGAGGGAGATAAAATTACCTTCCGCGGCAAGGGCAAAGCAGAGCTTTCAACCCTTTTGGGCTTGAGTAAAAAAGGAAAGCAAAGATTGTTATTAAAAATCTATTAAAAATGAGGATGCCTTGCATCCTCATTTTTATTAGTATTTATTGTTATTGTCTTTCTTCTGCTGATTGCTCTGGGGTGCGTTGTTTTGCTTCTGCTGATTGTTTTGCTTGTTTTGCTGCTTCTGCTGATTGTTTTTCTGATTCTTTTCGTTCATAATAAAAAGCCTCCCAAAATGTGATTTACCGTATTGGCATCTCTATTTTGTGCAGGCTTTTTGTTTTTATGCATTTTTTAAATATTATCAATTTTAATATGTACGTTATACCGGTTGTCATAGCTTAAAACGGCATTGCGCAAATGCTCCGCCAAAGCTTTCTGATGTTCCGGCTTGTAATCGCAGGGTACAACCAAATCGAACAGCAGATTCCGGCTGTTTTCTCCTAAAGTTACACGCAGGTCGTGGAAGGAGAGGGAAGAATCCAGTTTTTTTACTTCTTCTGCCACAAAGTTGCGGAGAGCATTCACCGTTTCATCATCATAAGAAATGGGATCCATATGAATCACAATGTGAATGCCCATCTGTGTTAAAATCAGGTTTTCCAGGTCATCAATGGTTTCGTGAATGGCAACCACATCAATGTTGTCGGGTACTTCTGCATGTACCGAAGCCATAATTCTGCCCGGACCGTAGTCGTGAATGATTAAATCATGCATGCCTGTGATGCCTTCTGCATTTAAGATGTAGCCGGCAATCTGATTAACCGTTTCCTCCGAAGCGGGCTTGCCCAGCAAAATGCCAATGGTGTCCTTTGCCAGTCCGTAACCGCCGTACATAATAAACAGCGACACTAAAATGCCCATAATACCGTCTATAGGAAGAGCGGTAAACCCTGCACAAAGGGCAGAGAGAATGGTGGCAAGGGTCGCGATGCAGTCGTTCAAGCTGTCCTTTGCGGTGGCAAGCAGAACGGTTGAGTTGATTTTTTTGCCGATATAGCGGTTATACAAAAACATCCAGCCCTTTACGGCAATGGCAAAAAGCAAAAGCGCAGCCTGAACCGGATTTAAAGATACCGGGGATGGGGTTAAAATTTTCTGACCGGAGGATTTTAAAAGTTCAAAACCGACTAATATAATTAAAAAGGAAACAATGAGCGAAGAAACGTACTCGATTCTACCATGACCGAAGGGATGTTCTTTATCGGGCAGACGGTTGCTCATTTTCGCGCCTACAATGGAAACGGCGGATGAACCGCAGTCGGACAGATTGTTAAAGGCGTCTGCCAAAATCGCCATACTTCCGCTGATAAAACCGATTATAAGCTTTGTGGCAAACAGCAAAAGGTTGCACAAAATGCCCACAATACCCGAAAGCACACTGTATTGCTCCCGCACCTTTTTATTTTGTATCTGCTCGTAGTCTTTTATAAACAAACGAATTAAAAACTGCATGAAATAAATCCTTTCTTTTTGTAGTTCTTATATTTTACCATTTATTTTATGAAAAAGCAAGGGGATATATGTGCGTAAAGCGTTATTATATAGGAAGAAACTGCTTTTTTCTAAAAAAACAAAAAATTTTTTAAAAAAGACTTGATTTTTGAAAAAAACTGTGATATACTATTGCCAAGACTGGGAATAGGTCTTTTTTTCTTGCGCTTTTTTAGAAAAACCTATTGACAAGGCAAAAAACTTGCGATATAATATAAGGTACTCGAATTGCGTAGGATATGAATAATTTGGAGGTATAAGATTATGCGTACAAAAATTACATTGGCTTGCACAGAATGCAAACAGAGAAACTATGACACCATGAAGAACAAGAAGAACACACCCGACAGACTGGAAATCAGCAAATATTGCCGTTTCTGCAAAAAGCATACGGCACACAAAGAAACAAAATAATTGTTTTTGGGAAAGGTAGGAAGGCGTAATGGCTGAAAATAAAACTAAGAAACTTAAGGTTAAAGATTTCTTTAAAGGCGTAAAGAGCGAATTTAAGAAAATCGTTTGGCCGTCTTTCCACACAGTTGTAAATAACACCGGCGTTGTAATCGCTGTATCTGTTATTATCGGCGTTGTTGTATTTTTACTGGACCTGGGCTTCGGTGCAGGTGTAAGAGCACTTTTGGGCTAATTAAAATTCTCAAATCTGTTTTTTAACCAAAAAGGACAAGGAGGAGAAATATGGCTCAGGAGGCAAAATGGTATGTTGTGCACACCTATTCCGGCTACGAGAATAAGGTAAAGGCAAACTTGGAAAAAACCATAGAAAACAATAACTTGCATCATATGTTTTTCGATATCCGTGTTCCCATGGAAGAAGTTGTTGAGATTAAGGATAACAACGAAAAGAAATCCAGCATGCGAAAGCTTTTGCCCAGCTATGTGTTTATCCGTATGATTATGACGGATTTCAGTTGGTACATTGTCCGCAACACCCGCGGTGTAACAGGCTTCGTAGGTCCGGGATCCAAACCCGTACCGCTGACCGATGCCGAAATCGACCGTCTGGAGCTGGAAGAAAAGACCATCAATCTCAACTACGCAGTGGGCGACAACGTAAAGCTTGTTTGCGAATCCTTTGAGGACAGCGTAGGTATCGTTGAAGAAATTGATCTGGAAAGAGAAAAGGTTCGTGTATCCGTATTTATCATGGGTCGCGAAACACCGGTTGAACTGAACTTAAATCAGGTTGAACCGCTTGACTAAACGTAGTATATACTGCCCGTTTGGGTTCTGTATATAAATTAGTGGGAGGGCAAAAACCCGCTAAATACCACATTTGAAGGAGGTGCTTGGTAACCATGGCACAGAAAGTAACAGGTTACATTAAACTGCAAATTCCCGCAGGTAAAGCAACACCGGCTCCCCCGGTAGGTCCTGCATTGGGTGCGCAGGGCGTAAACATCGTTCAATTCACAAAAGAATTCAACGAAAGAACAGCAAAGGATATGGGTCTGATTATCCCGGTAGTTATCACCGTATATGCAGACAAATCCTTCAGCTTCGTAACAAAAACACCGCCGGCAGCAGTTCTTTTAAAGAAAGCTTGCAAAATCGAAAGCGGTTCCGGTGTTCCGAACAAAACAAAGGTTGCAACTGTTTCTAAGGAAGCATTAAAAGAAATCGCAACCACTAAGATGCCTGACCTTAACGCTGCATCTGTTGAAGCTGCTATGAGCATGATCGCAGGTACTGCAAGAAGCATGGGTATCACCGTAGAAGAATAATAGTTTTGGAAAATGTGGGAGGCTTTTAAGATAAGCCGTGGAACCACTAAGGAGGATTAGAATCGTGAAAAGAGGTAAGAAATATTTAGAAGGCGCTAAACTCATCGACCGTACCACTTTATATGATGCGGCAGATGCTTTAGATTTAGTTTGCCAGGCTGCAAAGGCTAAATTCGACGAAACCGTTGAATGTCATATCCGTTTGGGTGTTGACTCCAGACATGCTGACCAGCAGGTTAGAGGTGCTGTAGTACTTCCCCACGGTACAGGTAAAGTTGCAAGAGTTTTGGTATTCGCTAAGGGCGATAAGATTGACGCTGCACAGGCTGCAGGCGCTGATTTCGTAGGCGGCGAAGAACTCGTTGCAAAAATCCAGGGCGAAAACTGGTTTGATTATGATGTAGTTGTTGCAACCCCCGACATGATGGGCGTTGTAGGTCGTTTGGGTAAGGTTTTAGGTCCTAAGGGCTTGATGCCGTCTCCGAAGGCTGGCACCGTAACCATGGACGTTGCAAAAGCAGTATCCGAAATCAAATCCGGTAAGATTGAATATAAGTTGGACAAAACCAACATCATTCACTGCCCCATCGGTAAAGTTTCCTTTGGTAAGGAAAAGCTGGAAGAAAACTTCATGACCTTGGCTAAGGCTGTTGTAAAAGCAAAGCCGGCTGCTGCAAAAGGTACCTACATGAAGAGCGTTGTAGTAACTTCTACAATGGGTCCTTCCGCAAGAGTAAATACCGCAAAATTAACAGACTAATTTTAGGGTTGACAAACCGTAAAATATCTGTTATAATATCCCTGTTGCAAGAAATTGCAATATCCGCAGACAGCAGGTGCCGTAAGGCGTAAAGAGAAAATGCCTGCCGAGGAAATACCCTTTTGTATGGAGAGAAAAATTTTCTTTATGCAAGCTTAAAGGTTTTCCGGTGCGGACGGAAAACCTTTTTTAGTCTACTAAATGTGAGGTGAAAAGAATGCCCAGCGAAAAAGTTTTAAAACAAAAGCAAGATATCGTTGCAGCTTTAGCTGAAAAAATGCAAGGCGCTGCAGCCGGTGTATTCGTTTCCTACAGCGGACTTACCGTTGAAAAGGATACCGAGCTTCGTAACAACTTGCGTGCAGCAGGCGTTGAGTACAGCGTTGTGAAAAACACCCTGACCCGTCGTGCAGCACAGTCTATCGGTTACACCGAATTCGACGAAATCTTGAACGGCACAACCGCACTTGCAATTCACACAAGTGACGTTGTTGCTCCCGCAAAGGTTATTGCCGACTTCATCAACAAGTACAAGGATGAATCGGGATTGACCATCAAAGCCGGCTTTATGGACGGCAAAGCATGCGGCGTTGACGAAGTACAGGCTTTGGCAAAAATTCCGTCCAAAGATACCTTGTATGCAATGCTCGCAGGTGGCTTAAATGCTACCATTGCAGGTCTGGCACGTGCAATCCAGGCTGTTGCAGATCAGAAAGAATCTGCGTAATTTAAATTTAAAAACAATTTTTCAAATTTAGGAGGAAAAGAAAATGAGTGAAAAGATCACTGCTATGATTGAAGAAATCAAAACCCTGACTGTTTTAGAATTGTCTGAATTGGTAAAAGCTATTGAAGAAGAATTTGGTGTTTCCGCTGCTGCTCCCGTTGCAGTTGTTGGTGCTGCTGCACCCGGCGCTGCTGCTGCAGAAGAAAAATCCGACTTCGACGTTGTACTTGCTGAAGCAGGTGCTGAAAAGATTAAGGTTATCAAAGTTGTTCGTGAACTCACCGGCCTCGGCTTGAAGGAAGCTAAAGACCTCGTTGACGGCGCTCCCAAGACCTTGAAAGAAGCAGTAGCAAAAGACGCTGCTGAAGAAATGAAAGCTAAACTTGAAGAAGTTGGCGCTAAGGTTGAATTGAAATAATTTCAGCTTAAATAATTTAAAGGGCTAAACGAAGGTTTAGCCCTTTTTTACAAAAAAAGGAGTATTTTCCATGAAAAAAAGAGTATTTGGTCTTATTTTGGCGGTTGTGTTGCTGGTTTCAGCGCTGCCTGCCTTCGCACAAACCTATAATCTGCAGGACTTAGGTGTTTCGTATGACCTGCCTGACACCTGGAAGCAGGTTTCGGGCGAGGGTGCAATGTTTACCTATCAGCATCAGAATAATCCAAGTGAAGTAATCTCCATTACGGTCGGAGACATGCCGGGCATGACAGATGTTTCGCAGTATCCAAAAGACCAATTAGAGGGTTTATGTGCGGAGCTTCTGAGCGATAATGCCATTGCACAGCGCTATGCACAGGCGATGGGCATGAATATCTATGTGCAGGAGGACGAGGTTTCCAAACAATACGCACACTGGAATACCAACAATTTCTATACCTACGAAAAGTTTTTCTATATCTGGACAGACGGTGTAGAAAAAATCAAGCTGTATCACGGTGTATTTATTGCCATTGCAAACGAAAAAATGTATGTGTTTGAATACAGACATAATAACACCGGCATCCACAGTGCGGATTTTTCAGCATTTATCAAGAGCCTGCAGTTTGCGGATACCACCATTAAAATTTATATCAACAATCAGCAGATTTTCCCGGACAGCAATCCGGTGCTTGTAAATGACAGAACCTTAGTGCCTATCCGTGCGGTGGCAGAAGCGATGGGTTATACTGTAAACTGGTATGAGGAACAGCAGTTGGTGGAACTGGTTTCCCCAAAAAACGGCAATGTATTAATTTTCGGCATTGATAAATCCAATTACGCAAGAGGTCATGTGAATGCCGCACCGGAGGCGTATACCTTTTCTATGCTGGATGTGCCGGCGCAGATTATCGGCTCCCGTACCTACCTGCCCCTGCGTGCAGTAGCGGAAGGCATGGACGCGGTTGTGCGTTGGGACGGTACAACCAATTCTGTACATATTACATATTAATGCAGAAAGATTGCGATGAAAATCGCAATCTTTTTTTAAATTATAAAAAAATTTAAAAAAAGGGTTGACTTTTTTGTTGAGTTGGTTTATATTGGAGTTGATTTTAAAAACGATTGGGGATGAATTGCATGGAAGCCATAAAATGGTTATGCAAGTTTTTAAAAGGACACTGGGGAAAGATTATTTTTTCGGCTGTAATCATTTTTCTGCATGTTGTAGCGGTTTTTGTTACACCCTACATCAGCGGTTACCTGGTTGACTCTATTGTCTCGGGCGATATGTTTACCGGCAACACAAAAAAGATTCTCACCACGGCCATTGCCCTTTTAATCGGCGGCTCATTGGTGCGTCAGATTACCTGGTACATTCGATGCCTGCTGATGGAATGGACGGCACAGACGGTGGTTATGAACATCCGCGGTGCGTTGTTTGAACGTCTGCAAAAGTTGGACTTCGGCTTTTTCAGCAGTAACCGGACCGGTGATTTAATGGCGCGCATGACAGGCGATATGGATGCAATCCGTTTGGTTATTTCCAGTACCATTCCGTGCTTATTGCAACAAGTTTTGGTTTTTGTGGTGGGTGTCGGCACCGTGTTTTTCGTAAGCCCGATTCTGGGCTGTTCTTTGATGCTTTTAGTGCCTTTGATTACCTTTCTGGTGTTCAAAATGGCAAAAACCAATAAGCCCATTTTTATCAACATGCGTGAAGCTATGGCAAAGCTCAATTCCATGGTAGAAGAAAACATCAGCGGGAATCGCGTGGTAAAAGCATACAACAAGCAAAAAGAAGAAATTAAAAAATTTGACGAATTCAACAACGGCTACAGCAATGCGTTTTTGGATTTTGCAAAAAGCTATGCAAAATTCTATCCGCTTATTCATTTCCTTGTGGAAATGTTTACGGTGTTGGTTATTTTAGTGGGCGGTACGGTTGTTATTTTAGGCCATGCATCCATTGGTCAGCTCACCACTGTAAACGGTATTTTGTGGTGCATTACAACACCTATTTTAACCCTGCCCGGTCAGATTAACCAGATGCAGCAGTTTTTTGCAAGCTCCATTAAAATCCGCAGCTTAAACGATGAGGAAGCGCAAATTCAGGACAAAGCTGCCCTTGATATCCCCAAATTCGATGGCAAGGTTGCCTTTAAAAATGTTATTTTCTCCTTCGAAGACGGAGAAAGAGTGTTAAAATACATAAACTTCACCGCAAACCCCGGCGATACGGTTGCCATCATCGGTCCTACCGGCTCGGGTAAGACAGCACTTGTTAACCTGATTCCCCGATTTTACGATCCGCTAATGGGCTCGGTTTATATCGACGGCATCAATGTAAAGGATATTAAAATTTCGGCACTCCGTAAAAATATCGGTATTGCCATGCAGGACGTGTTCCTGTTTTCGGATACCATTAAGGAAAACATTGCCTACGGTACGCCGGGCGCAACCATGGACGATATTATCCGCGTAGCCAAGGCGGCAGACGCCCATGAATTTATTTCCGCAATGCCGGACGGCTACGACACGGTCGTGGGCGAGCGCGGTGTGGGCTTGTCAGGCGGTCAGAAGCAGAGAATTGCCCTTGCCCGTGCCCTTTTACGGGATGCGTCTATCTTAATTTTAGACGATACCACCTCTGCCCTTGACATGGAAACCGAGCATTCCATTCAGGAAACTTTAAAGAAAAATTATAAGAAGATGACAACCTTTGTCATTGCACACCGTATTTCGTCGGTTAAAAATGCCGATTTGATTTTGGTGCTTTATAACGGGCGTATTATTGAATGGGGCAAGCATGACGAGCTGGTGGCACAAAAGGGCTACTACAGCGCGGTTTGCGATACCCAGTACGGCAACATCAACGATACAGAATATGAGGGCGATACCACCTTCGATGATTTCGTATTTACGAAGGGAGGTCTGAAATAATGGCTAAACGTAATACCTTTAACCAGGACGAAGAAAGAACAGTCAAAATTGACGGCAAACGCGCCGTGCGTCTTTTGAAATATGCATTGCCCTTTAAAAAGACCTTGCTGATTGTGCTGGTGTTTATGCTGATTTCAAGCGTATTGGGTCTTTTAGGCCCCATGCTCTTAAAATTTGTTATTGACGATTTTATTCCGAACGATAACTTTGGTGCATTATGGATTACAGCAGGTGCATTGGTGGCCATTCACATCATCGGTGCGCTCATTACCCGTTACCGCACCCTGCACATCAACCGCGTAGGACAGGAAATGGTGCGCAACATCCGTCACGATGTGTTTGCGCATTTACAGGAATTGCCCTTAAGCTATTTCGACAGCAGACCCCACGGCAAAATCATGTCCCGTGTTATCAACTATGTCAATGCCCTTTCCGACCTTTTAACCAACGGATTAGTAGACATTGTAGTTCAGCTTTTCTCGCTGGTGGTTGTGGTTGTGTTTATGTTCTCGCTTAACGCCACCTTCACATGGATTTGTCTTGCAGGTATGCCTGTATTTTTCCTGATTCAGACGGTGCTCCGCCGTTTCCACAAACGTGCATGGCAGAAGTATTCGGATAAAAACAGCAACTTGAATGCCTATATCCATGAAAGCATTGCAGGTATCCGCGTAACCCAGTCCTTTGCCAGGGAAGACAAGAATCTTGGCATATTCTACGGACTTTGTAAGGATACCCGTTCATCCATGATGCAGGCAAGCTTAATCAGCCACACATTGGCAAACATTGTTGAAATGATTACGGTGTTGACCACCGCAGGCGTTTATATTGTGGGCGTTTGGCAGGTTTCGGGCAATGTGCTGGAGGTGGGTGCACTTATCGCCTTTACCGGCTACATCGGCCGTTTCTGGTCGCCTGTTACCTATTTTGCAAACTTCTATAACTCTATTATTACCGCCATGGCACATGCAGAGCGCATTGTGGAAATGATGGAGGAGCCGGTTGTGATTGAAAACCAGCCCGATGCCATCCGACTGCCGAATGTGGAAGGCAGAGTGGATTTTGAAAACGTAACCTTCCGCTATGAAGAGGGCGAACGCAATATTTTACAAAACACCTCCTTCCATGTGGAGCCGGGTCAGAAAATCGCTTTAGTCGGTCCTACCGGCGCCGGTAAGAGTACCGTTATCAATATCTTAGCCCGTTTTTACGATATTCAGGAGGGTAAAGTTTCCATTGACGGTCACGATATCAAGCATGTAACGCTCGAGTCTTTGCGCAGACAGATGGGCATTATGCTGCAAGACAGCGTGCTGTTTACGGGTACAATCTTAGACAATATCCGCTACAGCAAGCCCAATGCATCCTTAGAAGAAGTGGTACGTGCGGCAAAAGCGGTATCTGCCCATGACTTTATCAAGGAACTGCCCAACGGCTACCGTACAGAGGTTACAGAGCGCGGTGCAACCTTCTCCGCAGGGCAGAGACAGTTAATTGCCTTTGCAAGAGCAATTTTGGCAGACCCTGCCATCTTGATTTTAGACGAAGCAACTTCATCCATTGATACCGAAACCGAACAGATTCTGCAAAAGAGTGTGGAAGCCTTAATGAAAGGCAGAACCTCTTTTGTGGTGGCACACAGACTCTCCACCATCAAAAACAGTGATAAAATTCTGTATATTTCGGACGGCGATGTGCAGGAAAGCGGTACGCATGAGGAATTGCTTGCTTTAAAAGGCAAATACTACGAGCTTTATATGTCCCAGTACAAATTCCTGGACGTATAATGCGCAAGAATGTTATATCAGTGCAACATAGTGTTATTGACACTCTAAAATTATTTATGTTATAATAAATGCAACGGAAAACAATTCCGTTGCATTTTCATTTAGGAGTGAAAGAAATGAAAAAAGAGAACTTACTTTTTAAAGATTTCCCGCACTTTTTACATGGCGGAGACTATAATCCCGAGCAGTGGATTGCAACGCCCGAAATCTGGGACGAGGATATGAAGCTCATGAAAGAAGCCAACTGTAACGAAATGACGGTTGGTATTTTCTCCTGGGCAGAGCTTGAACCGGAGGAAGGAAAATTTAATTTTGGCTGGCTGGATACCATTATTGATAAGGTATATGCAAACGGTGGCAGAGTGGTGTTAGCCACCCCTTCGGGCGCAAGACCCAAATGGCTTGCAGACAAATACCCCGAGGTTTTAAGAACCACTGAGGACGGAAAGCGAAACTATTTTGGGGGAAGACACAATCATTGCACCAATTCACCTGTTTACCGGGAAAAGGTGAGAATCATAAACGAAAAGCTTGCCGAGCGTTACGGAAAGCACCCTGCGGTTGTGGCATGGCATTTGTCCAACGAATATTCCGTTACGGGATGCTATTGCGAGCATTGTGCTTCTAATTTCATTGACTGGCTTAAGAAAAAATATGATAATAATATTGAAAAATTAAATCATGCCTGGTGGACAAGATTCTGGAGTCATACCTACCAAAGCTTTGAACAAATCGAACCGCCCAGAGGAACAGGGGAAAGAAGTACCTATGGCTTAAATCTGGACTGGAGAAGATTTTTGTCCGACAGCATGATTGATTTTGCGGCTTTAGAGGCAGAAACGGTAAGAAAATATTCCGATAAGCCCATCACAACCAATTGCATGTGCTATTATCCCGGCTTTGACCTTTATAAAATGAGCAAAAACTTAGATGTTATGTCAAACGACTTTTATCCCGTGTGGTCAAGATCTTTAAGCTTTACTGCAGAAGAGACGGCATCTGTTGCTGCAATTTACAGAGGTGCAAAAGACGGAAAACCGTTCATGGTTATGGAAAGCGCGCCCGGAATCAACAACTGCGGTGTTGTATTCAAAAAAGTAAAAACCGATGAGGAACAGTTCTTAGAGGCAATGCTTTATGTTGCCTGCGGTGCCGATACGGTGCAGTATTTCCAATGGCGAAAGGGCAGAGGTGCCGGCGAAAAATTCCACGGTGCGGTGGTGGACCATTACGGCAAATCCGACAACCGCGTTTTTCAGACCGTAAAACGAAATGGCGAAGCACTCCAAAAAATTGAGGGCGTGCTGGGCTGTGAAATCAAATCCGAAGTGGCAATTGTACGCGATTACGATACAATGTGGGCGCTTGACGGCACCCATGACGGCTTCTGGACAACAGACCCCGGAAAAAGATACTTAAATACCCATCATAATTATTTCAGACCTGCCTGGGAAAACAATATTCCAATTGATGTTATAAGCTATGAAGCAGATTTTTCAAAGTACAAGGTATTGTGTTTGCCGATTCCGCATATCATGACAGAGAAAAATGCTGAAAAGGTCAAAAAATTTGTGGCAGATGGCGGTGTGGTTGTTTCTTCGTTCTGCACGGCAGTTGCAGATGAAACCGACCTTTGCTATTTGGGCGGTATTCCGGGCGCAGGCCTTTCGGAGGTTTTCGGGTTAAGAGTGGACGACGTGGACAACTATGAAAACTGTAACTGGTTCTATAACGAATATGCCGTTATGGAGCATGAAAACAGCGTGATTTATAAGGGCAAAGAATATCCCGTAAAATCTGTTGCAGAGTTAATTGTTCCTTCAACTGCCGAAACCTTGGCACACTTTACCGAAAATATAGAAAAAGACAAGCCTGCCGTTTTGAAAAATAGCTACGGCAAGGGTACAGCGTACTATGTAGGCTACAATGCAGAAAATACGTTTATGGACTTATTCATGAAAGACGTATTTGACGCCCATGGCATCCGGGCGGTAACAGATGTTACAAGCAACAGTAAAGCGGTTCGCGTAACCTGCCGTGAGGGGGACGGTGAAAGATACCTCTTTGTGATGAATATTTCAAGAGAAGCGCAAACCGCAAGCATCAACGGCAATTTTACCGACCTTTTAACAGGCAAAACCGAAACAGGCGAACGTATTTTACAGCCATTAGAAGTGCTGGTGCTCAAATAAAAAAAGGAATGCAGAGCTTTCTGCATTCCTTTTTAATCTGATTTTCCAAGGTATACATAAGGCGAAGAAGCCATTTGCGTGGGCGTTACATGAAAATAACGCTTAAAGGCACGGCTGAACGCATAAATATCGCCATATCCCACCTGCTTTGCGACCTGTCCCACAGAACACTTGTTTAAAAGCAGTAAGCGCGCCCGTTCCATCCGCACACGGGTAATGTACTGAAAGGGTGGCATACCGATTTCTTCCACAAACAGCTTGTGCAGATAAATTTTGCTGATATGGCATTTTTCTGCAAGCAGTTCGGAATTTAATGCCGGATCGCCGAAATAAAGGGAAATGTATTCTAAGGCAGGGGTCAGAAGAGAGCTGTTTTCCGAAACGTTTTTTTTCATGCAAAGACCTGTAAGGCGATAAAGCGCAGACAGAATCAGTGCCGCGTTTTGCGGTGCGGGCAAGTCCCGAAGCATCACAATTTCATTGTAAATTTCCATTAGCACATTTTCTTCTACCGGAGAAATGTGGGTAAGTGCGGACGGACTTTGCTCCGAAAAATTAAAAAACAAAAGGTCGGCATCTTCAATACAAATGTTTTTATGGCACGAGCCGGTGGGAATGTATAACGGGTGTCTGGAATCGGCAATCATTTCCGTATCCTCTGCAACAAATTTAACTTTACCGTGTAAAACAAAAAACAAAGCCGAGTCTTCCCGGGCAATCACCTCATGCACATCTCCTTTGGTTTCCTTGGAGCGTACTATGTATGCCAGATCGATAATCTGAGGCGGTTTTGTCAGCATTTTCATCCCTCCCTTTGTTATCCAGTTTAACATATTTTAAGATTGTTTGCAAGACGAAAGTATAATTTCGGATAAAAAATTTTTATAGTTTAGGCTATTGATAGCAGAAAATGAATGATGTATAATAAAATTATAAACAAAAAAGGAGGAGAATGTATGAAACGTATACTTTCGTTGCTTCTGGCGCTTTTGATGCTTATGCCTTTGTGTGCAGCGGTGTCCGCGGCAGACGCAAACACCTACATTTATCTGCGTCCCGAGAATTTTAAGGACAGCCTCGGCACCTGGCGTATTTTCGAAAACGAAAACGGCGCGGTGGAAGGCATCAATTTAAAAGGCAGAGAAAACCATGATTCCAAAACGGCAATCCCTGCATCGGCACAGATTGAAATCCCCAAAGACGGTACATATTATGTGTGGACCCGTTCCATGGATCACGAAACGGTACCCGGTACCCGTCATTTCAAAGTGGCGCTGGGTGAAAAAGTAATGCCCAAAAAGCTTGCCACCCACGGCATTTCGGGCTATTACTGGGAACTGGCAGGTAAAACCGATTTAACTGCCGGCAAACAGTTTGTAAAGGTGATTGACACCTCCGGCTATTATGCAAGATGCGATGCCATTGTCATCACCGACGACCCGAACTATGTTCCGCCAAATCTTGCAGATGACGTTTTAAAAGAGGTTAAAAAATACCAGGCAGACCCCAAAACCACTTCTGTAGCGGATACAACAATCCCCACCGCAGAAGCGGAAACGGCTGAACCGCCAAAAGACTATAAAGACCCGTCCGTAACCGTGCCCAAAGATATGTCGGGCGTATCCGAGGATGGCAAAACCTTAATTGTAACCACCGACAGCGCAGGCTTCTTTGGCGAAGGCGGCTGGGGTGGATTGACCCGTGGTCAGCGTCAGGGACTTTGGTCGAACAACACCCAGGCAAAAGGCATCTGGCATCCCAACATCACCGAGCCTGTTAAAGTAAAGCTTTCTTTCTTTGCGGTGCTGGATTATTCTGCCAAAAACCAGGACGATACAGCCCTGACCTTTGAAGTGTATTACGGCGACGGCAATATGGAACAATTCTCCTTTGACCTTTCCAAAATGGAAAAAGAGGGTTTTGTGGAAATCGGTACCTTTGATTTTACCGGTACAGGCAAAGAGTTTGTCCGGTTCATCAAAGTAACCAGCGGTGAAGATAACTGCAGCCGTATTTCGGACATGAAGTTTGAAGCGGTTTCGGGTACTATCAAGGTGGGTGATACCGCGCCCTCTCAGCCCGAGGTTCCGAACGTGCGCAGAGAAAAAGCGCCTGTTGTCTATGTGTATGACAAGGAATATACCGAAGCAGGTCCCTGGAGCAAGAGCGAAAAAACCAACGCAGACGGTAAAGACGCTTCTGTCGCAGCGGCACAAAACGCAGTTTGCGCCTTTGTTCCAAACCTTGCAGAAAGCAAAACCTTAAAGGTTGAAGTGTATAACGACCCCACCCCCGTGTTTGGGATGACCCCCGACACAAAAGCGGAATACACCGTTTTCCATAACGGCAAAACCAACACGGTGTCGTTTGATATGACCCAAAAAGCAGGCTGGTACGCTTTAGGTGAATTTGATTTTGCAGGTACACCCGACGAATATGTTCTGCTCAAAAAAGCAAACAGCGACACCAATACCTTTGTGCGCGCAACTGCCGTTCGTTTTTCGGGTGCTGATTTGGTACTCCGTTCGCTGGAAGACCCCCAAAAACCCGCAGCGGCAAATTTCATCGCGGCACCTGCCAATGTAACGATTACAGACATTGATACCGAAATGCCCCACAAGAAAACCTCTGCATTCTTCATCCCCAGCGAAGCGAAAATTGTTTCCCATGGTGATGCGGAATACAAGGAAAACGGTACATGGCTCGGCTCGGGTCTTGCAGGCTACTATGATGCGGTTATGGGCAAAAACACCTCTTCCCGCTACTCCTTTGACCCCAAAGCCTCCGCAAGCTGGGGTACAGGCGGTATCAAAGGCACAGCCGAGGTTTCCATCTACAAGCTGCTGCACGCAAATTCCGATAATCAGGTGCATGTTACCGTAACCCACAGCGGTCAGACCGACGAATTCTATTTAGATTTCACAACCGGCTCTCCCGGCTGGGTATCTTTGGGCGTATTTGAGTTTGCAGGCACGCCCGATGAAGGTGTAACCTTAGACAATTTCAAATCCGCAAACACCTGCCGTGCCAATGCGGTACGCTACGAGCAGTGTGCAATCCCCGTGACCGTTGAAAACGGCATCGCAACCGCAAAGGTAGACGGCGCAAACTTTGATGCACTCCCCAAAACCGCAACCAAGCAGGGCTTGAACTACGAAACGGTTGCAGAGCTTCTGTTGAACTTTGACTACGCAGAAAAAGGTTTGAAAGCCGAATTTGCAGGGGATAAAGTGAACCTTGCCAAAAAAGATTTCAAAGACGGATATTTGGGCATTCAGACACCCTTTGGTAAGCTCTCTCTGCCCCTTTCCGAAATCACCGTCGCAGATGACGAAGCTTTAGTGATTGGCTTGGAAAAGGTAGACGGCAAAACGGTAAAGGCGTCTTTTGAGATTCTTTCGGGTGGTCAGATTAAGCCCGTAAACTTTGCGTTCACAAAACAGGCACAGCTTGTTGTAAACAGCGATTTAAGAGAAAATAAAAACCTCGCATTCCGCCAGCTGGATGGTGCAGGAAGCTATATCCCTGCTTACATTGACCGTTACGGTGCATTCGGCGAACGTGCCGAAGCTTATATCGGCAAAACCTTCCAGGACAGATTGAATGAACAAAACAACGAAATTTTTGCCATGGCAGAAATTGCAGAATCCGGCACCTACGGTCTTGTACAGGGTAACGTCACCATGCCCGATATGGAAGGCCACTGGGCAAAGGATAATGTAAATGAAATGGCATCTAAAGGTCTGGTTTCGGGTAAGGGCAACGGCTACGACCCCGAAGCAGACGTAACCCGTGCAGAATTTGCCACCATGCTTCTGCGTGCCGTGGCTGCACCCCAAAGTCTTGTTTCCACAGGCTTTACCGATGTGCCCGAATCCGAATGGTTTGCACCCTATGTAAACGGTGCAAATCAGGCGGGACTGTTTGAAGGTATTCCCTTTGGCGATACCTTTGAACCCAATAAACCCATCACCCGTGAAGAAATGTCTGCCATGATTGTAAACGGCGTAAAGGTTGCAGGCAGATTCAAAAACACCCTGATTGAAGCGGATTACTATCTGCAGAATTTTGCGGATAAAGCTTCTATTTCGCCTTGGGCGACCGAGTTTGTGGCGCGTGCAACCGAGCTTGGCATCATTATGGGTATCGAACGGGACGGCGTGATGACCTTCCAGCCTGCAGAAAAGGCAACCCGTGCCCAGGCGGCAGTTATGCTGAAGCGCTTCCTGGACGTGGATGCCTATGTAGGACCCCTTGGCAACGGCAAATGGGTGCTTACGTTCCATGACGAATTTGACGGCGACGATTTGAATGATGCGGTTTGGGACAGTGTAAACGGACCGCACAGCCACATCAACTCCTCCAGATATCGTGAAAATGTGGAAGTGCATGACGGTAAGGCGTTCCTGATTACCAAGGATGAGGACAAGGGTGGTAAAAACTGGACCTCTGCCAGCATCTGGACAAGGGAGTTTGAACAGACCTACGGCTATTTTGAAGCCAAATACAAATATCCCAACTCGGAAAGCATGAATTATAACATCGCGTTCTGGCTTTACAAATCCATGATTACCGTAAACGACAGCAAGTATTACGAAATCGACATCAACGAGGGCAGATGCCCCGGCACCGTCCAGACTGCAGAGCATTGGTCGGGTGACAATATGCAAAGCCGCGGCAACAAATATATGTATCAGTGGATGCCCGAGGATTTCCGTGAAGACTACCACATCTTTGCGGCAGAATGGACACCCGAGGAAATTGTATTCTATGTGGACGGCAGAGAAATCAGACGGCACAAAACCACTTATTCCAATCATCCCATGCAGGTTTACCTTTCTACTGCAATCATGAATGAAGCAACCGAAGAAGAACTCTTAAAGGATGCAGACGGCACCGCCATGGAAGTAGAATACGTTCGCGTATACCAACGCGCAGAATAAAAAAATACAGCAACGCGCGAGAATGTACTTGCGCGTTGCTTTTCGTTATGCTATAATAGAAGAAAAAAGGGAGATGTTCAAAATGAAAAAACTTTTGGTCGTGTTACTTGTAGCGCTGATGCTTTTGCCGACAACAGCAGGCGCGTTTGAGGGAAATTTCCTCGATCCGTTCAACAACGAGCTTTTTGAGGTTGTGGCAGAGTCGCAGTATTACGATGATTTTAATCTGGATTTTTATTTCCGCGACATGGTTTATAACGAAGATTTCTCTCTTTCTAAGGTTGTAGAAACCACCCTTTATTACGACGGCACTTATGAACAGAAGGACTTGTGTGATTTCCTGCCCGACGGTGGCGCTTATGCGTATTACTTTTCGGATGAGGAGGATTCCGGGGAAAATCCGTTTAATGACGGGCTTAAACATTACAGCAACTTAGACACCTATGTGTTCGGCTTAAAAGATATTAACGACAATTTTGTGTATGAAAGCTACGCACTCGATTATTTTGTTTATGATTACAACCTCGGATTTTTGCGTGAAGGGGAGAACAACGGCTATGCAGGTCCCGATCTTGCTCCCGAGGAAAGAGAATATAAAACAACCTTTACCCGCATCATGACCGACAATGCGAAATATGAGTTCAATTGTGCAATAAGCGGTTTTAACGATGACGGCTATGCCGTAATGCGTTACAACCAAAAGCTGTATATCATAAAGCTGAAGCAGGGTGCGATTCCCACCGTTTTTTATAACAACGAAAAAATCCTTTTCGACCAGATTCCGGTAATTGAAAACGGCAGAACGCTGGTTCCGCTCCGTGCAATTTTTGAAACCTTTGGTGCAGAAGTACAGTGGGACGGTGCAACCAACACCGTTACCGCAGTAAAGGACGGCACCGAGGTCAAGCTTACCATCGACAGCACTACCGCATACAAAAACGGCGAAGCCATCACCTTAGATGTGCCGGCAAAGGTTATAAACGGCAGAACATTGGTACCCGTTCGCTTCGTGTCCGATTGCTTTGATGTGCAGGTCGGCTGGGACGGCACAATGCTCCGCGTAGATCTTACAAAATAATAAAAAAGTCCGCTAACGCGGACTTTTTTATATCTCTAAAGGGCAAGCATGGCATCAATTGCGCGTTTTGCACCGAGGCGTACGTCCTCGGAAAGCACAATTTCCTCGCCACCGTTTCCGAGCAGGCAATGGTACACGTCCACCAACGAGGTTAAGCGCATATCCTTGCAGATACATTCTCTGGAAAGGGCGTAAAACTTCTTGTCGGGATAAGAAAACTGCAGATGCTGAACGATAGAATTGTCTGTGCCGATAATAAATTCGGTTGCATCGGAATTTTCCACAAATTTCAGCACGCCTGTGGTACTTCCCACATAATCCGCACTGCCCGAAATGGCTTTTTTGCATTCGGGATGCACCAAAAGCAACGCATTCGGGTGTGCTTTTCGCATCCGCACCACATCTCTTGAGGTGATTTGCATATGTACGGGACATCCGCCGTCTATAAAATGGAATGTTTTTTCGGGCACCTGCTCTTTAATCCAACCGCCTAAATTGCAGTCCGGAATAAACAGAATTTCCTTTTGCTTCAGCTTTTTGACAATGTCTAACGCTGAGGCGGAGGTCACGCACACATCGCATTCGCATTTTAATGCCGCTGTGGTGTTGATGTATGCCACCACTGCCGCGTTGGGATATCTTAATTTTAAAGCCTTTAATTCTTCTACAGAAAGCTGTTCTGCCATGGGACAGCCTGCATCCGGGTGGGATAAGATAACTTTTTTGTCGGGCGATAAGATTTTTGCGGTTTCTGCCATAAACCGCACACCGCACATTAAAATGTTTTTCTGTGATGCGGCTGCCGCCTGCTGACTTAAACCAAAGGAATCTCCCACAAAATCCGCAATCTCGGTTACATCCTGCGTCTGATATGCATGTGCCAGAATCAGCACGTCTTTTTCTTTTTTCAGCTTGATAATTTCTGCCTGTAAATCTTTTGTGTTGAACATAAGCATTCCTCCATGTTGCATCTATTATAATGCATTTTTCAGAAAAAGTCAATAAAAGTTTACACTTTCCTTGCAATGTGTAAACTTTTATGGTATAATAATTGCAACCAAAGAAAAAAACACTTCGTGTTTTACACTTATGCAATTATTGTACCACGGAGTGATGAAGCAAGCCGACTGCGGCTTGCACTTATGGTATAATAATTGCGCCCACAGAAAAAACACTTCGTGTTTTACACTTATGCAATTATTGTACCACGGAGTGATGAAGCAAGCCGACTACGGCTTGCACTTATGGTATACTATTTTGTAGATTTAGACATTTTACGCAAAGGAGGCAGGATATGCAGACAGACATTTTCATAGCAGGAAGCGGATGTGCAGGCTTGTATTGCGCCCTTCAACTGCCCGACAGTTTAAAGGTTACGGTCATCACCAAATCGGATGCAGAAAAAAGCGACTCCTTTTTAGCCCAGGGCGGTATTTGTGTGCAACGGGATGACGACGATTTCGATGCCTTTTTTGAGGACACCTTAAAGGCAGGCCATTATGAAAACAATCCCGACAGCGTACGCACCATGATTGCATCTTCAAGGGATGTGATACAGGACTTAGAAAGCTACGGCGTGCGGTTCACCAAAAATCCCGACGGCAGTTTTATGTATACCCGCGAGGGTGCCCATTCCAAGCCGAGAATTTTGTATCATCGGGACATTACGGGCAGGGAAATCACAAGCTGTCTTTTGCAAAAAGCAAAAGAAAAACCAAATATTGAGATTTTAGAGCATACAACCCTTTTAGATATTCTTGTAAGGGAGGGCGAATGCGTGGGCGCGGTCATCCGAACGGCGGACGGGAAAACCGAAACGGTTTCGGCAAAGTATACCGTGCTTGCCACCGGTGGAATCGGCGGTCTGTTCCGACATTCCACAAACTTTAAGCATTTAACGGGCGACGCCCTCGGCGTCGCTTTAAAGCACGGCATCGAGCTAAAGGATGTAAGCTACATTCAAATTCATCCCACCACCCTTTATACTGAAGAAGAGGAGCGGAGCTTTCTGATTTCCGAATCGGTACGGGGCGAGGGTGCAAAGCTGTATGACAAAACTTTTCATCGGTTTACCGATGAACTACAGCCTCGGGATTTACTGACACAAGCCATTTTAGAACAAATGCACAAAGATAACACAAGCCATGTGTGGGAGGATTTGCGACCCATTCCCAAGGATGAAATTCAAAGCCATTTTCCCAACATTGCCGAAAAATGTGCCGAAAAGGGCTATGATGTTTATAACGAATGCATTCCCGTCGTGCCTGCCCAGCACTATTTCATGGGCGGAATCCGGGTGGATTTAAACAGCAAAACCTCTATGGAGGGGGTATATGCCGTAGGTGAAACCGCCTGCAACGGTGTACACGGCAAAAACCGACTTGCCAGCAATTCTCTTTTAGAAAGTCTGGTGTTTGCTAAAAAGGCGGCGTTGGATATGGCAAGCCATCCGCGGGAAGCGGCCGTTTTACCCGAAATTGACCTTTCGGCTTACGGAGATTCCGAAAAAATACTGCAAGGCTACCGCGAAGCGGTTTTAAACCAAATAGAAAAGGAGAAAAATTATGTTTGATAACGCAACTTTAAAATTACAGGTAGACCCATTGATTTTGAGCGCATTGCAGGAGGATATTACCAGCGAGGACGTGTCCACCAACAGCGTGATGCCCGTCTTTCAGATGGGCGAGGTGGATTTGATTTGCAAAGAGGACGGCGTGCTTTGCGGTATGCAGGTGTTTGAGCGCGTGTTTACTCTCCTTGACCCCGACACAAAGGTGGAAATGTTTGCCGAAGATGGCAAGCAAATTCAAAAAGGCGAGTTGATTGCAAAGGTGCGCGGAGATATCCGCATCCTGCTTTCGGGCGAGCGCACCGCATTGAACTATCTGCAGCGCATGAGCGGAATTGCCACCTACACAAAAGCGGTTGCCGACCTTTTAAAGGAAAGCAAAACCACCCTTTTAGATACCCGTAAAACCACCCCCAACAACCGTATTTTTGAGAAATATGCGGTACGTATCGGCGGAGGCTGTAACCATCGCTATAACCTTTCGGACGGGGTGCTGTTAAAGGATAACCACATCGGTGCCGCAGGCGGCGTGGCAAAAGCAATTCAAATGGCAAAGGCATATGCGCCCTTTGTCCGCAAAATCGAGGTGGAAGTGGAAACCTTTGACATGGTTAAAGAAGCGGTGGAAGCCGGTGCGGATATTATCATGCTGGACAACATGAGCCATGAACAAATCAAAACCTGCATGGAATATATTGCAGGCAGAGCAGAGGTCGAGGTTTCGGGCAACGTAACCAAAGAAAACATTGCCGTGCTTACAGACCTTGGCGTAGACTTTATTTCAAGCGGTGCATTAACCCATTCTGCACCCATTTTGGACCTTTCTTTGAAAAATTTACACGCCATTTAACGGAGGAGTGTTATGAAAAGTCAACAGCGACGTGCTGAAATTGTAAAAATTCTCTCGGTGGCCGAAGCGCCTGTCTCGGCAAGGGTTTTTGCAGAGCAATTTTCGGTCAGCCGTCAGATTATTGTAAAAGACATTTCTTATTTGCGCGCTTCGGGCATGTCTATTCCGGCAAAGGGAAGAGGGTATGTGCTCATAAAAGATGAAATCCCAAAACGAGTGCTGAAAACCATCCATTCTGACGAAGAGGTAGGAGATGAGCTTCGGTTAATTGTGGATATGGGCGGCATAGTGGAGGATGTGTTCATCTATCACAAAATTTACAATAAAGTAACTGCAAAGCTGAACATCAGAACCCATGAAGATGTGGACCGCTTTTTAAGTGCCCTTTCCTCCGGACAGTCGGGACTTTTAAAAAACGCCACCTCGGGCTATCACTACCACACCGTTTTAGCAGAAAGCTATGAAATCCTTTCGGATATCGAAAATGCCCTATGGGAAAAAGGGTATCTAGCCCCTTTAAAATCCTATGAGCCGGAAGAATTATTCAACAAATAACAAGAGGCTGTAATACTTACAGCCTCTTTTGTTTACACAAAAACGCCCCTTTCACGAGGCGTTTTTTAAGCTTATTGTTTTCCGATGGTGTCAAGCTCGGTAGAGAGTTCCTTGGTGGGTGTAACCTCTTTGTCGCCGATAATGACAAATTTATCGGGAATCCAGCTGACCTTTTGGTTTAACCCCTCCGAAATGGCTCGGAGCGGTACGAATGTTCTGCCGTCTCTCACATAAGCAGGCACGTCCAGAACAATTTCTTTGCCGTTTACGTTCATTTTAGCGCTGTTGACCTTAAGGGTAACGGTGTTGTCTGCAAGACGGATCACAATTTCTTCTGTTTCGTCCACATAGTCTACCGTTGCACCCAAATTTTCCGCAATGAATCGGACAGGCACCATGGTGCGGTCATTTTTGGTGGTGGGGACAACCGAAAGGTTTTCGGGGTCCACCGTTTTCTTGATGCCGTGCGCCCACACCTTCGGGCTTTCCAGCTCTAAAAGCAGAACATCCTTTAAAACAACAGAGCCTTTTGTGGCAATGCTTGCGGCAGATGCCCGAAGCAGACCGCCGTTTTTGCTGTCAATACCCACAACCACCTTGTCGCCTTTTTTCAGTTTTTCTGTGCCGATTACCTGCCAGCCACCTTGGGTTAAATCTGCGGTACCGTCTACCGTTTTGCCGTTAAGCTTGTAATACACATGGCATTTTTTGCCCGAGTTGCTGTGCCCCACCTTATAAAAGCGGATGTCATATTCTCCGTCTTTTGGAGCGGTGATGGTAAATTCAGCCGCTGCATCACCATCCTGCTCATACACAAAAATACTCTTTTCGCCCTTATAGCCTGCAAGACCGCTTCCCTGCCATGCGCCCGACTGATTAAAGCCATCGCTTTTCGTGCTCACGAAGGTTTCGCCGACAGTATAGCCGGAAAGGTCGGTGGTATAGGGAATTGCCTTTTCCACCTCTTTACCGTGGGTTGCGTACAGGGACGGGTTGTCAATTTTCAGCCATTGTCCGCCATTTGCCTCGGAGATGATTTCCACATAAGCACCGTTGTCCGTGATTTCTATGTCGGTTATCTCAAGCTTTGTCATGGTATCCGACTTTGGAATATCTATTTCTTTTACCGTTTCTCCATCAAAATCTGAAATGCGGATTTTGGCGGTTTTCTGACCGCCCGAGGACATGGCGTATACCGAAAAGCTGTAGTTGCCGTTGGGAATGTAGTAAAGTCGCTGGGCGGTGGTAACCGTATACTTTTTATCACTGTGGTGAGAAAGTACATGGTTTCCGCTGACTGCACTGTCATTCCATTCTAAAAAGCTTGCCTCGGTATCACCAAGCTCCATCCAGCTCATGGGATGCTGTAAGGAGGTTTTGGGTGTATGGTCTGGATTTTCATTGTATTCAAATTCGGATGCACCTAAAAGATTGATATCCTTTAAAGGCATCGCATAAAAATGTACATAATCCCACCAGGCATCTCCGGGAAGCTTTGCTCTGTCAATTTCGCCCGAAAGACTTGCGTTGGCAAGACCCGTAATCCATAAATTCTGCTGGGCATAGTGGATGGGGATTTCGTTACCTGATTTAGACTGAATCAGCTCTCCGTTTAAATACCAGTTAATCTGATTCGGAAGCCATTCATAACCAAAGGTAAATTCGGTATCGGTGGGGAAATCGGTTACCGGTGTACCCGGTATACCGGTAACCGCATTGATTTTTAAATTGATGTTGCAGGTGATTCTGTTTTTCTTATGGGAATCGATTTCATAGCCGTCAATTTCGTACACCTGATTGTATTTGGGTGTTTTTTCGCCGTCCCCGCCAAAGCCCATGCTCCAGAAGGACGAATGCATACCGCCCGTCGCGCCAAACAGACGGCATTTTGTTTCATAATAGCCGTAGCCGAAAAATTCGTTGGATATGATACCGCCACCTGTGAGCTGTTCTGTGCCGTTTCGGGTTTCATAGCGCATTTCGTGGTACATTTTCCCATCCTTGATATACACATTTTCGGGATAGTTGTAACCGCCAAGCCGTTCGCCTGTGCGGTATTTCCAGATGTTTAGGTCAATTTCCTTGTCAAATTCGTCTGCAAAAAGCAATTCATAATCCGCATCCGGCGGTGCGGCAAAAGCCGTTATGTCAAGACACATCAGCAGTAAAAGCAGACATAAAAACGTAAAATACTTTTTCATAGAATCACTCCCTTTTCTTTCATTATAAAAGGTTTCTTTGTAAAACGCAAGTCTTTTTTTAAAGGGCGCGGAATAGGGATGAAATGAGGTGATTTATATGGTGATTCACACTGTCCGACCGGGCGAAACGGTCTACTCCATTGCAGGGATGTATGACGTATCTCCCACCTTACTTGCAAGAAACAACGGCATAAACGGCTCTTTAGTGGTGGGTGAAGATTTAGTGGTGCTTTTTCCCACACAGCTCCACACCGTAAGGCAGGGCGAAACCCTTTCTTCCATCGCAAGTAGCTATGGCATTTCATTACGACAGCTTTATCGGAACAACTACTATTTAAAAGGGACAGATGCCCTTTACGCAGGACAGACGCTTGTGATTGCATACAGCGACAGCCCCGAAAGGGGTCTGCTCACCAACGGTTATGCATACCCCTATGTATCGGATGTGGTGCTTAAAACCGCCTTGCCGTATGTGGACTATTTATCCCCCTTTACCTACGGCATGACCTTTTCGGGCAATCTGATTCCGCCCGATGACGAAAAAATGCTCTCCCTTGCCTATGCATTGGGCGCAAAAGGGGCATTGCACTTATCTACCTTAGATGCAACAGACCGCTTTGACACCGCCCTTGCCACCAACATTTTTAACAATTACACCGCAAGGCAGACGTTGCTTTCGGAAATCGCAGACACCATGCGGGCAAAAAATTTTAGCCTGATTGATGTGGATTTTGAGTATATCAACGGATTGGATGCGGAAAATTACGCATCCTTTGTGACAGAGCTTAAGAGCCTCGGCTATCCCGTAATTGCCGCGGCGGCACCCAAAACCTCCCGGGAACAGAAGGGTCAGCTTTACGAGGGGCACGACTATGCACTTTTGGGTGCGGCGGCAGATTACCTGTTTGTGATGACCTATGAATGGGGGTACACCTACGGTCCGCCTCTTGCAGTCGCACCCCTTCCGAATGTGCGGGCGGTTTTAGAATTTGCCGTAACAGAGGTCAGCCCCGAAAAAATTATCATGGGCATTCCCAATTACGGCTATGATTTTTCGTTGCCGTATGTGGCAGGTGCTTCCCGTGCCACCTCCATCGGTAACCGCAGAGCGGTAGACATTGCCCGCCAGCACGGAGCGGAAATTCAGTTTGACCAGACTGCGATGTCCCCTTACTTTACCTATCGGGATATGTCGGGTACTTCTCATGAGGTGTGGTTTGAAAACGCCAGAAGTATTTATGCTAAATTTCAGCTTTTAAAAGAACTTAAGCTTCAGGGGGCAGGGTATTGGAATCTGATGCGGGAATTCCCACAGCTCTGGCTCTTACAGAATGCTTTATTTTTCTCCTGAACCTTTAAATATCTATTGACAAATTTTATTGCATTGTGGTATAATGATTGGTGATATAAATATACACTAGGATAAAGAAAGGAAGGGTTATCTATGACCACAGATCCGAAATGGAATGTATCCGAAAAAGAGAAGAACGAACTCATTTCCGCATTGACCACAGAGCTTGCAGTATTCCGCACCAAGGCAGGCATCTCCCAGGAAGAGTTGGCAGGCTTAATCGGCGTAACCCGCCAGACCTACGGCGCTTTTGAAAGAAAGACAAGACGCATGACCTGGAGCACCTATCTGTCTTTGATTCTGTTTTACGATTATAATGAAAATACACACAATATGCTTCGAGGCTCTGCCGCGTATCCCAGAGAAATTTTAAAGCGCTTTAACGACGGCAGAGAGAGCGATACCTTTAAGTTAGATGAGATGCTGCCCGGGGCACGTTCGCTGTTGGATGGCTTGGATGCCCAGGCAATTCAGACCATCAAAAATGTAATGCTTTTAGAATTCTCCCGTTGCAACGATGTGCCGGTAGAAGCGGCTGTCCGTCTGTTCGGCAGCATGGATTTTGGCATCACACCCAAAACCCGTGAAGAAGAAATTGCCGCAAAGCAGGCGCTGAGAAATATTATCAATAAGGAACAGGGACATGCATAAAGACATTCAGAAAAAAGCACGGGCATTTGTGAATAAACACCGTCTGAAAAAGGTAAATTTCACGTCTGTCCGTTCCGCCGCAAAGGCAGAGGGCTACACCATTGTAGAGTTTAATCATTTGTATAACGACAAGGATGTAAACGTTCTGGTAGAAGCGTTGCATTTAAAAGAATATGTCAGCACCGCAAAGGGCTTTACCTATGCAGACAACAACTACCGCATTATTTTTCTGCACGAGGATTTAAGTGATTCGGAAAAGGTGTTAGTTCTTTTACACGAGCTGGGGCATATTACCTTAGGGCATCTTACCGCAAACAGTATTATCGGAAACGATGTAATGCAGGAGTATGAGGCAAACGAGTTTTCGCATTATATTACGCACAGAAGCAAGATGGATGCCTTTTTCCATTCCGCATGCTGGAACAAAAAGTGGTATATTACAGGCGGAGTTTTGCTTGTGGCAGTATTGGTGTTACTGCTTACTTTCTGCACGGGACAGACCCCGGAACAACCGTCCGGCATTGCGCCTGACAACGATCCGGTGCAGACCGAAGTTTCTGTAACCAATCCGACGCAGAGCACCGCACAACCTGCACCGTCCAAGACGGCTCCCTATGCCGAAAAGCAGTTCTTCATTACGGCAACGGGCAAAAAATATCACTTAGAGGACTGTCGGTATCTGCAGGATAAGTCGGATGTCTCTCCCATGACCAAGGAGCAGTATGACAGCGGTTTTTATCAGCCCTGTGCGTACTGTAAGCCGTAAAAAACAAAAGGACTGTAAATTTATTACAGCCCTTTTTTAGGGAATAGGAAAAAATGTTTGGAATGGACAAACTGAGCCCAAACCGCGTTGCATCGCGGTTTGGGGTTACCCGAAGGCGTACAAAGGTACGTCGAGAGGCGAAGTTTGTTCATAGCAAAAACGC
>JAFQQW010000024.1 GCA_017410375.1 Clostridia bacterium
AAAAGGGAATGTAAAAAAAGTCCGGATCGCAAAAACGCGAGTATAAAGGCGAACAAAGTTTGTGCAAACTCACGAGAAAGACACGAAATGAAGAAAACACGCAAAATTTTGCGCGTTTTCTTTTGATAAATGCGTTTTTGCTATGAACAAACTTCGCCTCTCGACGTACCTTTGTACGCCTTCGGGTAACCCCAAACCGCGATGCAACGCGGTTTGGTCTCAGTTTGTCCATTCCAAACATTTTTTCCTATTCCCTAAAAAAGGGCTGTAATAAATTTACAGCCCCTTTTCCGTTTTTTATATTATGCATATAATCTTGCTTCGTAAACACCGACAAATTTCTGACCGTTGGTTTTTAAGAATTCAACCTTTACTGCATCGGTTTCAACGCCTTCCAAATCAAGTGCGTTATAACGTTGGTGGTTGTCTCTTACCTCCATTACCTGCACAAACTCGCCGTCTGCATTTTTGCAGTATACATTGTAGTCGGTTACAAGCGCCTGCGCACTGCGCTCGGGACTTGTTGCAGTATTGCGGATACAAATATCCAGATCGCTGTCAAAAATGAGTACCATTTCACGAATATTCTTCTTTTCAGGAAGAGATAAAGTAAACCACTCGCCTTCTACCTGCTTGGACTGCCAGATATTGGTGCCGCCATAGGGACGCGCAAAGCCGTTTATAAGGTTTTCACCGGCAAACACCGCTTCATCGGTACCTGCTTCAAAGCAAAGCGTTTTGTGCAGTCTTGACCAACTTTCTTTCATCTTGTCAAGGGTGTCAATATCAATTAACACATCCGCATCATGGAACTCATGATAGCAGCAAACCACACCGGCAACTGTCTGCTCGGAGGTTGCAAAAATAATATCTTCGTTTTCTTTCATGCCGATAAACAGGTTGCAGGGTTTGGAAACCTTTACATCCAGCGGAAGTGTAATCCATTGAAAACCATCTGTTTTTTGAAGTTTTATGCTCTTCTCGGTAAGCAAAACAGCAGGATTGTAATTCTCGGGTTTTGCAGGCTCGGATGCGCTATAGAAAAGCTCTGTATCCTTTTTAACGCTCATAAGGAAGCGGACGGACTGCATTTCTTTTTTAACAGGGATAGACAAAGATAAACCCTTATCCATCTGAATCTCGCCATCCTTATCCGTCATGGAAAGACCTTTAACAGACGATACGGTAACAACAGCATCTTTTGCTAAGTTTTCTTTGTCATCATATTTCTTGCCTACGATATACTGGTCGTACTTAAGGAGTGTCTGCTGTAATTCCTCCAGATGATTTTCATAAACACCGCGGGGTGTGGTGTTGTATTTTTTACAAAGGTAAGACGCAACCGCGTTTGCCTGTCCTAAAGTTGCAAGGGTCGCCATAACGCGTGTTGTACCAAAGCCTACATGGGAAGTAGACATACATCTGCCCTCAATAAAGAGGTTTGAAATATCTTTCGAATACCCGCAACGGTACGGAATCTGATAAATACCTTTTAAGAATACATGCTTATTAACAGGCTCCTTAGCATAAAATCCACGGATGGCATGCAGGTCAATTGACCAGCCGCCATGTCCTACACTGTCCTCAAAATCCACCTGATTTACAATATCGCTTTCGGTTAAGATGTGGTCACCCATAATACGTCTCGATTCACGCTTACCCATAATAGGTGCTACAAATTCCAAATCATAGTTGTCTGCATCATATTCTCCGCTGTTTTTAATATAATCCCAGATGCCGTAAACTAAATTTCTGTGATGCTGAATGATGGTTTCGCTATCTTCTACATTATCCAGTTCACCGTCGATTTCGTAAAACCAATGGAATCTGCCGAAATTATTTTTGGGAATCACACGGTATTTCAAAACATCGGTTTTGGTAAGGTCGGTTGCAAACTTAGGCGCTTTGTATTCAACTTTATGTCCTACATCCTTTGCAAAGAAAGCCAGGGTGCTGGGGATAACAAACTGATCGGGTTCATCGGGTGCAATACGTTCGTTAAACTCCGCTTTTCCTTCTCTGCCATAGCGGTATTCCGCGCCCGCCATATAAGCCAAGAAACCATCGCCGGTATCATCTGCAAAAAGCGGTGCTTCAAAGGCAAAAATTTTGCCTGTTGTATTCTGGTCACCGTAAGCACGGATGATTTTGCCGTCTTCCACATCTGCTTTATACACATTGGTGTTTAGGAAAAGCTCAATATTTTCTTCGGCCAGAAGTGCATCCATCATAACGGCATCCCATATGTAACGGTTACCGTCGGGATTGCGATAAAGGTTTTCCAGCATCAACTCTTCCATAACGCCGGTTTCTCTTGCGAAATAGTTATACTTTTGTGTGCCCGTTGCACCGGATACACAAACGGTTACCTCTGCACTACCGTTGCCACCCACATAGCCACGGTTATTAATGAGCGCAACCTTTACGCCCATTCTTGCCGCCTGAATGGCATGTACAACACCGGGGATACCTGCGCCAACAATCACCAAGTCCTTTTGTACGCGTACTGCATTTGCTTCCATATTCATTTCCTCCTCTTTAGCTTTGCGTTTCAATCCAATGTAATGCACAACGGATGCCGTCTGCCGCGGCGGACATAATGCCTCCTGCATACCCTGCACCTTCACCGCAAGGATATAGACCCTTACAGGAAACAGACTCTAACGTCTCCTTGTCCCGTACAATGCGTATGGGAGAGGAGCTTCGGGTTTCGGGCGCGGTAAGCACCGCATCGTCCATTGCAAAGCTTTTTAATTTTTTATCTAAATTGAATATACCGCTTTTTAATTTTTCTGTAATACGTTCGGGCAGAAGCTTGTTCAAATCGCACTCTGCAACTCCGGGCTGATAAGTAGGCTTCACGCCCGAAAAAGATTTTGTAACATTACCTGCATAAAAATCAGATATGCATTGTGCCGGTGCATGATAGCTTTGGCTGATGTTATATGCCGTTTGTTCTATTTTCCGTTGATATGCAACGCCTGCAAACAAGTCATCACCAAAATCACGCGCATCTACATTTACTAAAAGTGCGCTGTTGGCATTTTCACCTGCCCGGTCGGAATAGCTCATGCCATTGGTGACGATGCCACCCGATTCACTCGCCGCCGCTACTACAAAACCACCGGGACACATACAAAAGGTGTAGCAATCATCCCAAAGCTTGTAATCTGCCGCTTTCAACGCAGGATGATTCCAAAACGAGCCATATTGTGCTCTGTTTATGATTTCCTGCGGATGTTCAATTCTGACGCCCACCGAGAACGGCTTTTGTTCCATGTATACCCCTTTTTGGTGAAGTAGTTCAAAGGTGTCTCTCGCGCTGTGCCCGATGGCTAAAATCACACAATCTGTTTCTATCCAGTCTTTTGCAAAAACTGCCGAAATTTTGCCGTTCTGCATTTTAAAATCGGATACCTGAGTATCAAAAAGATATGTCCCACCGAGATTCTCGATTTCAGAACGGATATTTTTCGCAATTCTTTTTAAAACATCAGTACCGATATGCGGTTTTGCATTCCGCAAAATGTCCTCATCTGCACCAAAACGTACATATTCTTTTAAAATATGGCGGATAAAAGGCGAATGAGTGCCGGTATTTAATTTTCCGTCCGAAAACGTGCCTGCGCCGCCCTCGCCGAACTGGACGTTGGAGTTTTCGTTTAAAGTATCGCCTTTAAAAAAAGCAGCTACGGTATTTGTTCTTTCTTCCACCGCTTGTCCGCGTTCAATAATAATGGGCTTTGCTCCTGCGTGGGCAAGCGTGAGCGCCGCAAAGGTCCCTGCAGGACCCGAGCCGATAATAACCGGTCTGCTTTCCGGTTCTTTTTTTAACTCCGGATAGGAAAATTCTGTTGTATCAAAGATTTTGGCATACTTAATGCGATGCAGAAGCATTTCCTCATTCTCTGCACCGATTAAAACCGAGCACACAAAATGTACATCCTGTTTTTTGCGTGCATCCGTTGCCTGCTTTAAAATATAAAATATATCAGTTACAATACGATAGGTACGCCGAAAGCGCATTTCGAACTCATAATCCGACTCGCTTAATTCTCTGCGGATGCCGTCAATTTTTATCATAGCGTACCTCCTGCGATGGAGATTGCCGCCACATATGCCGATGAAAACGCCCACTGCAGATTAAATCCGCCACAATCGCCGTCCACATCAAGCACCTCGCCTGCCACATACAGTCCCTTATGCTTTTTGGATTCCATCGTATGGGCATCAAAATCCCTTGTATCAATACCGCCTGCTGTCACCTGTGCGTTGTCAAAACCGTTGGTATCGGAGATTCTAAACTCCAGACCTTTAACAACAGACGCAATTGCCTTAATTTCGTGATTGGTAAGGCTGTCAACACCTCGGCTTAAAGGCTGAACGCCTGCACGTTTTAACACATACTGTCCGATTTTTTTATTTAATATTCCCGTAAACAGATTTTCAAGTGTCAAATGCTTTAAAGCTTTTCGCTCTGTCAGAATATCGGTAATTTCTTTAAAAGAAAGGTCGTTTTCTATATCTAATTTTAATGTTTCACCTTTTGCATCCCGGGAAACCTGTAAAACAGGCGGCCCTGATAAGCCGTAGGAGGTAAACAGCACTTCACCGAATTCTTTTCTGTCGCCAACCGTTACAAGTGCATCGGTCTTAATGCCTTCTAATGCTTTTGTGCCTTCACATTTCAGCTGGACAATGGCAGGCGCAAGAGGTGTGCAGACATATCCTAGATCGGTAAGCAAATTATAGCTTCCGCCGCCCGAAAGCTTATTAGAGGCTTTTCCGCCGGGACAAACCAGCACTTTTTCAAACCGCTTTTGTCCTTTGGATGTAGAAAGTAAAAACGCCCCTTTTTCTTTTTTGATGGAGTGTACTTCTGTTTCGGTCTGTGCTTCTCCGATATACAAACGAAGCATATCTAAAACCGAAGATGCCTGCAACGAACGCGGAAAGATTTTATCTCCCTCAGCGATACACAAAATGCCGATTTCACGCAAAAACTCCATCAGATTATACTGATTGAAAGTTTCCAGAGCAAACTCTGCAAAAGCGATATTCCCGTGATACCGGGAAAGGTTTAGCTCCATATTGCTTAAATTGCATCTGCCGTTTCCGGTAGCAAGCAGTTTTTTCCCAACTCTCGTTTCCCGTTCAAAAAGGGTAAACGGTACGCCGTTCTTCTTCAGCACACAGGCCGCAAACAAGCCTGCCGCACCGCCGCCAATAATTGCAACCGACATTTTCTTCTCACCTCCGTAACTGTATTGTATCATATTTCTATATAAAAGAACATGGACTTTTGTTTGGTATTGTATTTTTATAAATCCAGCTTTGCGCGGATGCTTTTCATATATTCACTCGGTGACTGACCGGCGTATTTTTTAAAGAATCTGCAAAAATAATGAATAGAATTAAAACCCAGTTTCTCTGAAATTTCTGTTTCTGAAAAGGATTCTTTGCGAAGCATGGCTTTTGCTTCTTTGATTTTCAGACGATGAATATACTCTAAAACAGTTTGTCCGTATTCATTTTTAAAGCTTCTGCAAAGAGACGTTTTGTTGGTGCTGAAAATAAAACATAGATTATCTAAAGCAAGCTTTTCGTTATAATGCTCTTCAATATACTGTTTAATTTCGGCAATTGGAATGTTCGTCTTTATTTCAAGCACTTCATCCGAAGCCGTCTGACTGTTACGCACCAGAGAAATCAAAAGCATTTCAAGCTTCATTTTAAGCATCTGCTCTGCTCCAAAGGGTATATTTTCACGCAAATGCATTTCTTCTGTACCGGGAATGTCGTAAGGCGGTGCGAACAGAACCGTTCCCTCCTGCATTACCTCAGAAAGCATTCTCTTTTGTTCCGCCGACAAAAGTACAGGTATTCTGGAATAAGGCTCAAGTGCTTGTGCATCACACCGAAAGCCCACAATGATTACGTTTGGTGCCACACTTTCAGTACAGGACAGAGAATGCACTTCGTTGGGTCGGTGGATGATAAGCTGATTGCACGAAAGGGTTCCTTTGTAATTTTTTGAACGCACCTCAACAGAGCCCTTGTCCACAAACAAAAGCTCGCAAAAATCGTGGTAATCGTTTTTGGTATGATACCGCCCGGTAAATTCAAAATAATGCAGATTCGCAATACCTTCTACCGTAATGGCACTTTTCATACTTTTCAACTTATATTCCATCCCACACCCACTTTTGAACAATATTATACAAACTTACTATTGTTTAAATTATACCACCCTGCAGATTTCATGTCAACACCCATTTAAAAAGCTTGTCTCAAAGACAGCACCGTAAGGCGCGAACGGTTAAGAAAAACAGTCCGGTGGACTGTTTTTTCAGTTCGTGGCGCCGCAACCAAAATTGCGCCGGCAGGAATAAGCAATTTTGTGTGTTGCAAGAGGAAAGCACACAACACTAAGTTTGTTTTTGTATGTTCGAACAAACTTGTCTCAAAGACAGCACCGTAAGGCTTAGAGGCAAGCTCCATATAATAGGCATTTTCAGACAGAACGGATAAATCAAGTATCTGTTCGGGCACCGTGTTGAACACAACGTCTGATTTTGCGATACAATCCTGCACATCAAGCATTGAAACAGCCTGAAACCCGCAAATTTTTGCAAGCAACAGACTATCTTTATGACGTGCCGCAACTGAAACAGAAGCGCCCATAGCCTTTAAATAATCCGAAAGAATCTTACCGATTCTGCCAAATCCTACAACCAAACAGCGGGAATTCCATAGCGAAAACGGAATTTTTTCCACCGCAAGAGAAATCGCGCCCTCTGCAGTAAGATACGCGTTTTGTTGCTGAAACCCCTCATCCCTTGCGTAATCAAAAGCCCGAACGCCTTTTTGTTCCGCAAGAACACATATGGATTCAGGCAACATACCACCTAAAAGCGTCTGTCCGCTGTACATGCAAGCCAAAATGTCACCAATATACGGTTTTTGTTTAAAAACACTATTCAGGTGTTTTCCGTCAGCTGTAGCCGGTACAGGAAGTACGATACAAGAATAGTTTTGGTAGACAGGCGTGCTGTCTCCGTCCTCTCCCCATCTGTCTGCTGTGCATCCTGCTTTTTTCAGCATTGCTTCAGTTGCCTGCATCCGTCTGTCCCCACCCGCAATCAAAAAATCCTTTACCATTTTCCGGCCTCCCTCTCTATAAACTATGCTCCGGCATTAAAATGGGTGAAAAAAAGAACCGCCAAGCGGTTCTTTATAATTTTTAGTTTTTAGGAACGATTTTGTCTTTTCCGCCCATGTACATACGAAGGGCTTCAGGAATCAGAACAGAACCGTCTGCCTGCAGATTGTTTTCCAAGAAAGCAATGAGCATTCTCGGCGGTGCAACTACGGTGTTATTGAGTGTATGCGCAAAATATTTATTACCACCTTCACCTGCGACCTTGATACCCAATCTTCTCGCCTGCGCATCACCTAAGTTAGAGCAGGAACCAACTTCAAAGTATTTCTGCTGACGTGGAGACCATGCTTCAACGTCGATAGATTTAACTTTAAGGTCTGCCAGGTCACCGGAACAGCATTCCAAAGTACGAACCGGAATATCTAAAGTGCGGAAGAAATCAACTGTATTGTTCCAGAGCACATCAAAATATTTCGGGCTTTCTTCCGGCTTACAAACCACAATCATTTCCTGCTTTTCGAACTGATGGATTCTGTATACGCCACGTTCTTCGATACCGTGTGCGCCCTTTTCCTTACGGAAGCAGGGAGAATAAGAGGTTAAGCATTTGGGAAGTTCCGCTTCAGGTGTGAAAGTATTGATAAATTTACCAATCATGGAATGTTCACTGGTACCGATTAAATAGAGATCCTCTCCCTCAATCTTATACATCATCGCATCCATTTCTTCAAAGCTCATAACGCCTTCTACCACACTTCTGCGAATCATATAAGGCGGAATGCAATAGGTAAAGCCTCTATCAATCATAAAATCTCTTGCATAAGAAAGAATTGCAGAATGTAATCTTGCAATATCACCCATCAGATAATAAAAACCGTTACCTGCAACAGAACCTGCGGCGTCTAAGTCAATACCGTCAAAGGTTTTCATGATATCGGTGTGATACGGCACTTCAAAATCGGGTGTAACCGGTTCGCCAAAACGTTCCACTTCAACATTTTTGCTATCGTCCTCGCCAATCGGAACGGAGGGGTCGATGATGTTCGGAATCATCATCATGATTTCTTTTACTTTTGCAGAAAGCTCACCTTCTAATTTTTCACATTCAGCAAGTCTTGCAGAATATTCGGACACCTTTGCCTTTTCAGCTTCAGCTTCTTCTTTTTTGCCCTGCGCCATGAAGTTACCGATATTCTTGGAAACCTTGTTGCGCATTGCACGCAAATTATCTGCTTCTGCTTTGTTTGCACGGTTCTGTTCATCCAAAGCGATTACTTCATCTACCAAAGGAAGCTTTTTATCCTGGAATTTTTTGCGGATATTTTCCTTTACCACTTCCGGGTTTTCTCTTAAGAATTTAATGTCTATCATTTCAACACCTCATTTATTCATTTCATAAAAGATATTTTAACATATTTATGAAAAAAATTCAAGTATTTCTTTAAATTTTAGCCAAAAACACGTTTTATTGCTTCCAGATAACCGTAGCCGTTCAAATCGTCAGGCTCTAAATAACTGCTCTCTGTCCACTCGTTCCAGCTGTTTACCGTAACCATCGGCACGTCATTTTGCTCCGCATATGCCTTTGCAAGCTTTAATGCCTGCTCAAAATTTTCAGGATTGCTTTCAGGCAGAACAGGTCCGTGGAAATTGATATATCGCGGATTGTTGTCCCACCCGATGGATACATGCGGAAAATACGGAATATGAAAATCTGATTTAATTTTGTCATACTCTTTTTCAAGGTCGGGCAAAAGTGTAGGATAGGGTTTTGTGACATTTAAAAAATGCACAAACTGATAATGTGTAAGGGACAAAAAGCCCATTTCCTCTGCCAATGCAGGAGTTACCTCTTTTACATAGCTGTCAACACCCGAAAGATTTAAGCTGTTCGTTCCCCACTTGACAAACTGAAAATGCACACCCTTAAAGCCACGCTTTTTTGCTTCTTCATTTAACCAAGCCATATTTTCCTTTGCTTTTTCCAATCCCCCAAGACCAGATATGAAATTTTGCATGTCATAGATGCTGATTAAAGGCCTTTCGTTTATGCAATAGTAGTTGGGCAACGCAAAATATTTTTCAAGCCAACGCTCACCGATTTTTTTAAATTGTGTTTCCGTTACTGCGCCCTGCCAGATAACCGTACCCGTACCCGAGTTACGAATATCCCAAGTATCATTGGCGTCATGGTTTGCCCACATCAGATAAAACTTCATTTTCTGATTGTTTTTGGCTTTTAAAAAGCCGTCATTCAAACAGTTTTCCAGAAACGGGCGGTCATCATACCAGTACCAGTCATAAATAAACACATTTACGTTATGGTCAAGTGCTGCTTCAATCTGCATTTCCATTACATAAGGGTCTGCTTCATTCACATATCCCCAGAGCGGTTTTCTGTCCCAGAAATAATCGCCCTTTGGCTTACTGTTTTTCACAGACTGCCATTCACCGATTCCCTCCTGCCAGAAAATGCGACTGCGGGGCTCATCCCCCGTGTATGCAGGCCAAATATATGCCGCAACATCTATGTTTTGCATATATTATTTCTCCCCTTCGTAAATTTTTATAATTCCTTTTGCGGTACAGGAAGAAACATCATTTTCGGAAAGTACCACAAGTTTTTTATCACAGCGCCTGTTTAAAATCAGAGCCATCGCTTCTTTAATTTGTGCTTTACCGCCAAGCACAATCGTTTCTGTATCCGCTTTATTAATTTCAACGAGTTCATCATGCAAAACAACACCAATAAAAAAGCTATACGTCTGCTTTGCAGTGCACCCATAAATATTTTTTAGGATTCTTGTTTTAAACAACGCTTTATTGACCCCTGCATTTTCACAGCAGTCATACCCTTTAAGCAGATATTCTGCATCTGTTTCAGAGATGGTTAAGTCCACCGCATCCTTTAAAATGGTGTTTTGCGAGAGGGATGCAATCATTTCGCCTGTCAGCATGGTGGAAAAATCAACGATTCTTCCCTGTGCATCGGTTTGGATGACTTTGGAATGGGATCCGGGCAGGATATAAATGCATTTGCCGTAATCAGGATTTATGATGCCCATCAGCTCTACCTCTTCCCCACGCATCATATCTGTGTCTCTGAAATCCGTGGCATCGGTTTTTACACCGCGGACAAACACAAACGGAACAGACGAAATTTCGGAGATAACCGTTTCGAACATACTGTCATGCAATTCTGTAAGTCCCGCAGGCGTTTGGATATGGTCAAGCTTACAAAGTCCGAATTCAGACGTAATCATGCCGGATGCCAGAATGCGCGTAATATCAGCTTCTGAAAGTGCGTGCTTTGTAAGCAAAGATTCTATCGCACCTTTCAGTTCTTTTTCCAAAAGACCCGGTTGTTCCATATTTGCACGGGCGCCCACACCGAGCTTTATTGTATCTTTCAATTGCATATCCTGCACAAGGCTGATTCTTGTCGTGGTTGTGCCGCCGTCTACCGTGATGTAATTTCTCATACCCCGACCGCCTTTACAAATTTTTCTGCCAGAGCGGTAATGCCTTCAAAATCATCACCATCAATGCATTGCTTATTCACAATTGAAGCACCAATACCAAAGCCCGAAGCACCTGCTTTCAAATAGGTTTTAATGTTTCCTTCGTCCACACCGCCCACTGCAAGCATTTTGATGTGTGAAAGCGGTGCTTTGACAGCCTTTAAATAGGAAGGTCCCAAATCAGATACCGGAAACAGCTTCACAAAGTCTGCGCCCGCTATATGTGCCGACTGAATTTCGGTAGGCGTCAATGCACCGGGCATAGAAACCAGTCCCAATTCTCTTGTTTTCCGAATAACCGACGCATTGGCATCCGGAGAAATAATGAACAATCCGCCGGCATTTTTTGTCAATTCCACCTGTTTTTCACTAAGGACGGTGCCTGCACCGATAAACATTCTTCCTTCAAAATGTGATGCCAGCATTTTAATATTTTCGGCAGTTTCTTCGTCTGGAACAATGCCTCTGGCATCGTATGTAACTTCAAGCAGGCGAATGCCGCCTTTATACATTGCTTCTGCAAGGGGTATCAGCTTTTCTTTTTGTACACCCCGGACAATAACAACCAATTTTTCACGCTCAACAGCCTCAATTACTTTATTACGCATACTTTCACCTTTCCTTTGCTGTTTTGTTTAAGTATAACATTTTAATTGCATACTGTCAAGAAATTCAGCTTTTCATAAGACTTAAAAAAGAAAAAAGCGACCGCCATATACGGTCGCCCAAAAAGGGAGTGTTTGAAATGAAAAACTTCATTGTAAAAGTGATTCCGGCAAGCACCCGCAGGGGGCAGTTCTGATTCAGAACTAAAGATTTGAGGAGTAATGCGAACACTTGCCGTAATTCCTTCTACACTCTTTATTATACATATCAATATGTAAATACCTTGTCGAAAATGTGAAATTTCTTTGAAATTATTCTTTTTCTTTTTTCGACAGCATTAAAATAGCAATCAAAATCATACCAATACCAAGGTAATTCAACGGCTCATCATATAGAAAAAAGCCGAAAAACGCCGCGGTAACAGGCTCAATACAAGCAAGCACCGCCGCTTTAGAGGCATTCACATATTTTAAGCCAATTGTGTAAAACGCAAAAGGTGCAACCGCCGTTATAAATCCAAACAAAAACACAACACCCGAAAGCTCCAGCAACTTTTCGGAGGCAGAAATGACTTCGATTATGCCAGGCAGATCTCCGATGCAAAAGGATACTACCGATGCAAATAAAAACGTATAACATGTAACCGTAAGCCCGCTGTTTTTCTGCAATGCAAAAGTACCGAAAATACTATAGGAGGCATAAAAAACGCCACTCAGTATACCAAGTAAAATGCCAATGAACGAGGTTTTAGTGTCCCCGCTCAACCCCGCAATGCAGGCACATCCCAAAAAAGCAATAACAGCTGCAACGGCTTTTTTTACAGTCAGTTTTTCTTTCAAAAACAGTACCGAAAAAATCATAACCCAGACGGGCGACATATACAGCAATACCGCCGCAACCGAAACTGATGTCATATCAATAGCGGATAAATACAAAGCGGACATACCGCCTACCGAAACTGCACCGCAAAGGATTAGCATGGGTAATTCTTTAAAAGATATTTTCAAGCTTTTTGGACTGAAGATTCCTGTAAAAACCCATAAAACAAGTGCAGCAGACCCAATTCTGAGTGCAGTACACTGTAGGGCTGAAAAACCAAAGGATTGTACCAACTTTAAAAACACGCCCATACTGCCCCAAAGCAAGCCCGAGAGCACAATCAGAAGCACGCCAAATTTTTTCACTTTTTCAAGCCTTCTTTCTTGCAAATGTCATTTAAAACACAAGTGTCACAATTTGCTTTTCGCGCTGTACAGCACGCTCTGCCGTGGTGTACAAGTCTGTGGCAGAAATTCATTTGTTCCTGCTCGGGCAGAATCTTCTTTAAATCCTGTTCAATTTTAACCGGGTCGCTGTTTTTAGTCAGTCCCATGCGGTTTGCAAGACGTGTACAATGAGTATCTACAACCACAGCCGGCTTACCGAATGCTTCGCCAAGCACTAAATTTGCGGTTTTTCTTCCAACGCCTGCCAAAGTCAGAAGTGCTTCCATGGTATCGGGCACTTCACCGTGAAAATCCCGAATCAGCGTTTCACAGCAAGCCTTTAAATTTTTCGCTTTATTTTTATAAAGTCCTAAAGATTTAATCATTTCTTCAATCTCCGGAACAGTTGCGTTTGCAAAATCGTAAACAGTTTTGTATTTTTTATAAAGCTCTTTGGTTACAATGTTAACCCGCTCGTCAGTACACTGTGCCGAAAGCTGAGTGGATATTAAAAGCTGCAGAGGATTTTCCGTTGTTAAGGTGCATTCTGCATCCGGGTACTCCGCTTTAAGCCGCGCAATCAACTCTGCAACATATTCTTTTTTTGTCATGGAAATCTCTCCTTTCCAAAAACAAAGTATACCACATTTCCGGTCAAAAGTAAAGACTAAAAGAAGCACTTTTATAAGTGCTTCTTTTAGTCTTCTGTTCATTCATTGTATGGTATGCTTACGCAGTACCTTTAAGCTCAATGCGCAAATTGTCCGCAATCATAGCAATGAACTCAGAATTGGTGGGTTTTCCCTTGCCCGAGGCGATGGTATACCCGAAATAATGATTTAAAGTATCCGGTTCGCCCCGGTCCCAGGCAACCTCAATGGCGTGCCGGATAGCGCGTTCCACTCTGGAGGGTGTGGTGTTATGATTTTTCGCTACGGTAGGATACAGCATTTTTGTAATGGAATTTATAATTTCAATATCGTTGACGGTCATGATAATGGAGTCGCGTAAATAGCGGTAACCCTTAATGTGCGCCGGAACTCCCACATCGTGAATAATTTTGGTTACCATCGCCTCCAAATCAGGTTTCATAGACTGTAACACCTTTCTGCTTTCCCGCTTTACCGCACTTCTGGTTTTATCCAGAATCACCTGCGGACTTACGGGCTTAACTGCATAATATGCCGCACCACTCTCGAAAATACGTGCCACAAGAATATCCGAAACAGGTGCTGACAGCACCACAAATTCGGGACGTTTCATGTAGCTGTTTTCCATAACCCCAATTGCATCGCATTTGGGTAAAAACAAATCCAGAACAGCCGCATCCGCTTTAAAGTTGTTGATGGCTTCGACAGCTGCCTCACCGTCCGAAACCACCGCCATGACCTTTACATCAGCCGCTTTATCCATAAATTCCTTTAACCGCATGCCATATTCCGCATCCGAAAACGCCAGCACAATCTTTAGTTTTTCCATTTTTCTTTTCTCTCCTTTCTTTTGATTCGACTTTACCATATTTTTCCATTTATGTCAATAATTTCCAAAATATTTGAAGTTTAGATTCCGTTTACGACAGCAAACACCCCTATTCATGCGGTTTTTCCGTCGGGAAATAATTTATTGCAAAAACGGTATTCCTGTGATATAATCATTTTTGTAATCAGCATTATTTAACTGTAAGGAGAAAAAGCATGGAAAAAAGAACTTTTATTTTAGACACCGACTGGTGGACAGACTGTGACGACATTGTGGCGGTCCGCTTGCTTTGTAATCTGCACAAAGCAGAGAAAATTAACTTTAAAGGTATTTGCATCAACACACGCATGGAGCACTCTGTATCTTCCCTTTCTGCGTTTTTGGTAAATGAAGACTTAGATTTACCCATCGGTATATCAAAAGCGCCCATTACACCCGATATGGATGAACCGCTTAAATACCAATACTTCATGAAAGATTTTCCGCATAAGCTCCAAAACGATGATTGTTTGGACGGCGTTTCTTTTTACAGAAAAATGCTGGCTGAATCTGAAACACAAATAGAAATTATCGAAATCGGTTTTCAAAACATTTTAGCCGATTTGCTGGATAGTCAGCCTGACCAATACTCCCCCTTAACCGGCATGGAACTGGTTAAGCAAAAGGTAAAAAAGCTCTGGGCGATGGCAGGCAAATGGGACGAAAACCCCGGCAGGGAATACAATTTCTACTGCTGTGCCGAGTCCAAAAAAGCAGGTGCTTATATGTGTGACAACTGGCCTACTCCCATTGCATTTTTGGGCTTTGAGGTTGGTTGGGAAGTTATCTCCGGTTCAAAACTTGAACCTTCGGATTTCTTAAAAAAATGTATGGTGGTACACGGTTCTCCCAATGGCAGACATTCCTGGGATCCCATGACCGCCCTCTATGCTTACATCGGAGATGCGGAAAAAGCCGGCTACAAAGAAGTGTTTGGCAAAGCAACCGTAAATCCCACAGATGGCTCCAACACATTTGTCGAAGACCAAAACGGTCCCCACAGCTATGTCATTCCACTCTTTGACAAAGCCTACTATGCAAATCAGATTGATGATTTACTGTAAAAAATAAGTTCCCGGTCGGGAACTTATTTTTTTATGCTTGAATGTGCTTGTAAACATCTTCAATAAAGTCAAGATAGCTTTGTGCGTTTTGGGGCATACGGTCAAAACGGATTGTGCCGAAGTGCTTTTCTGCGAGTTGTTTGGTTTCAGCTTTACCAATCTTTTTTTCTAAAAGAGACAAAAGACGAATATCGTTAAGTGCCTCTGCAAAAAGCTTTTGGCGTATCGACTGATACGCTGTTCCATCCATTGCAGGGTATACAAAATAAGAAGTGCCTGCCAGTGCGAAACCTCCCGAAGGATTTAAGGCAGGGTTAAACAGATACTGACTCTGAATTCCGTAATAATTGTTATATCCCCAATGTAAAAATCCTTTGATAGCAAAATAATACAGATGCATGCCCATTACGCGGTTTCTTTCTCTTTGAAGCGGAATGATGCGGTTTGCTTTTCCGCCGTTAACATCTCCGCCGATATAATATGCCCATAAATTTTTGCATTTACCGATAAAATCATGCACATGGCTCGTACCGGCAATCGGCATATCGCAAAGCCCCTGTTCGTAAAACGCCACACAACTCATGGCGTCGCTCACCAAGTAGCCTTTAAGCATATCTATAACACTTTGCCGTGCCGCTTTGTAGCTTTCAATATTTCCGTAATTCGGCTCATCCGAAATGTGAAACATCACTCTGTTGGTTAACTTTTCTCGTTCAAAGAAAGCTTTGACTGCTGTTAAATACTGTTTCAAAAACGCATGATACTTCTTCCCTGTTGCTTTGGTGTGCCACCCGAACATTTTCTTTTCTTTTCCGTTTTCGGTGACAATAATTTTCGGTGCCGCTGCAGCACCCCACTGGGTAAACAGATGTACATGCTCAAAATAACGAATGCCTGCTTTTTTACAGATATCTATAAACCGTTTCATTAAGCTGAAATCGAATGAATAGTTCGAACCGCTTTTTATAATCTGCACCAGCTGTACGGTCATCCGTTCTCCGCCGGGCGGTGTATCAAGCGGTGGTGTAAATGCAGGCAAAAGAATCATATTCATGCCGTTTCGTGCTGCCTTTTCCACATAGTCTTTCATAATTTCAAAATACCGATCTGAAAAAACGGGTACATTATATGTATCTGCCAAACAATCATGATGAAACCAGTTTGTATACATCAGTTTTTGTACGGGAAGCTTATCAACAAGCACCTCCACCGCAATTTTATCTTCCCCCACCTTCTCGTTTCTTATATCGTACAAAGCGAGCTTAATTTCATATTCCCCTGCCTTTAATGGCTTTTGAAATTCGTTTACACAAAACCATAACGCCTGCCAGCTGTCGTCATAGGCACGAAGAGAAACAGATTCTCCTTTTTCCGTATACATTTCCTGCTTTCCTGCATCCAAAAAACAAACCAAAACCGGATTTGTTTTTTTGGGAAGCAGAATATCGGGATACAACCCTGTTGGCATATCGGTATCCACCAAAGAGGTATTTAAAACAGGTACACAGTTTTGATAATACAGCGTAACAGGCAGTACCGAATCAACACGAATAAAGAAATCGGTGCTGTGACAACTGTTGTCAGTTATTTTGAAAGCCAACTGGAAATTAATGGCTTGGTTTTTACACATATAAAAGCGCCTCATTTGCTTGTCTGTCGGTTCCTTGTCCGGGAAAATCGCAGTCAGACTACTGAATATGCCGGTTTCAATCATAGTATTGTTTCTCCTTTCAACAGCACCTGCTGCACCATAAAATTCTTGTCCAGAAGAACCATATCGGCATCATAACCTTTTTTTATCTCGCCTTTATTATGAATGCCTAAAATTTTGGCAGGTGTTTTAGTCAGCATTTTAACAGCCACAGGTAAACTGATGCCGTAATAATTCACTGCACGTTCCAAAAGCATATCTGCAGTTACAATGCTTCCTGCAAAGGATGACCGGTCCGGAAGCTTTGCAACGCCATCTTCAATAATGATGCGGTTTTCGGGCATCTTTTCTCCCAAAAAGCTTTCGGTTACGTCGGTCCCTGCCGGACAAAGTGCATCGGTGACAAAAGCAACCTTATCAACGCCTTTTATTTTAAGTGCCAGCGCTATAGCTTCTTTTGCAACATGCTTGCCGTCTGCAATCAGCTCAACAGAAACTCTGTCATCTAAGTATGCCGCCTCGATAACACCGGCTTTAACCTCCTGCCCGATTTTTCGGATGCTCGGCGTTGCACTATACAGATGCGTGATATGCGAAAATCCCATATTGAATGCCGATAAAGCTGTTTCACAAGTTGCATCACTATGTCCGACCGAAAGCCAAACGCCATTTTCAATCATTCTTTTACAAAAATAGTCCATGCCTGCAAGTTCCGGTGCGGCGGTTATGCGTTTGATAATCCCTCTGCCCTGTTCTATAAGCATATCTGTTTCCCATTGCTCCGGCGCATGCAACAGATGTGCCTTATGCGCCCCCCTCTGATTGACCGAGATAAACGGACCTTCTAAGTGAACACCGTAAAAATTAGGACATTGGGATGCGTATTTTTTATAAGTCTGCAAAAGCTTCAAGACATCGGTAAAGGGCGCAGAGACCGTGGTGGGCAACATAGTTGTTGTCCCTTTTTGCAGATGTGTCCGCGAAATGGTTTCAAAAGCCGTTTCCGTGCAATCCATAAAATCATATCCACCGCCACCATGCAGATGTATATCAATAAATCCCGGTAAAACATATAGACCCGAGGCATCTATTACACTGCAATTTTCGGGAACCTCACCCTTAAAATCTGTATTTTCTATAATACCGTCCTTTAAAAGGATATCTTTCTTTTCAATTTTATCTCCGATAACAAGTCCGTTTTTTATAAGTATATATTTCATATTATTTGTTGTACACCCGAATTTCAGGAACAGGAGAAGCAAGTGCGACTTCCGTTGCATAAAGCATCGCATCCGGATGATTCTGAAACAGCGAACAAGGCACCTTTGCAGTAACTTCACCATGCAAAACCTTGCGAAGTGCTCCGGCATTCCAATCGCGGGGCATACACATACGCACTTTTTTTGCCATAAACATTTCTTTCATACCCACAGTAATGCAGTATCTCGGGATTGCATTCAAATCACCCCCACAATTCATAAAAGAATTGATGGTACGCGTTTCCCGTGAAACCTCTAAAACTCTTGTGGGACGGCTTAAAAACTCCTCGTTGCTAAACGGTTCATCCCCGTATGGCGGTTCGTTAAAGGCATAATGACCGTTGATACCGATACCGCCGAACACCATATCCAGCTTTCCGTATTTTTCGATTATCTCCAAGACCTTGTCGGGATTGTGCGGATCGGGAAAATATCGGTTTTCGTGAAGAACATTTAATTCTTCATCAATCTTCGAGTAAAATATACGATTCATACCTCCTCGGAAGGACAACGGGTCATTTTCATCTATGTATTCCTTATCATCGGTTAAATACTCGTCCATATTGATAAAAACACAGCTTCTTAGGCTTACTCTGTACTTGTTTACAAGATATACAAGTCGGCTGTATGGACCGATAGGTCCGTAAGGCACGACCATAACAGTCATCTCCCCTTTTTTATTGTTTTCGTCAATGGTTTCAAGCACTTCAATGGCAACCTTCCAGTACATATCCACCTCGGTATCGCAAACGTTTAACCGGATGTTGCTTCCTTTTCCCAAATCTTCCCTATTAATTCTGTTAATATCCATAAGTTTTACGCCTCCTTTTTTTAATTATAAAATAGTGCTTTAAAAAAGTATATATCATCTGTTGCTGAAAATTAGCACTTTTCTGCTATTGACATCCTCGCGCCTCTCATGTAAAATGTGTATGAGGTGGTTCAAATGCAAGCATTCAGTTCTGAAAGGGTTTCGGACAAATACCTGCTTTTAAACAGCTGCGGAATGCAGGACATATACGGATATGATGCAGGAAGTTTACGCGTAAACGGCAGAAGAGATTATCATCTTTTGTATATTGCCGAAGGTATGTGTTTTGTTCGTATCAACGGTGAAACACATAAGGCCCCAAAAGGCTCTGTGATTATATATCCGCCGGGGCAACGTCAGGAATATTTTTTTAAAAAAGAACATCCGTCCAAATCCTATTATATGCATTTTACAGGAAGCGCCTGCTCTGAAATTCTTACAGATTTAGGGTTGACAAACCCTATTTATTACACCGCAGGAAGTCTCGGTATCGTCAATCTTTACGACACGCTCATTGCAGAATTTTATGTAAAGGACGACTATTCAGAATACGCATGTCACAGCATTCTTTTACAATTGCTTACCACGATCGCAAGAGTCGTCAAAGAAAATGTGCCTGAAAAAACAGCTGCAAGAACACAGATTCAGGAAATTTGTAAGCACATTTACGCTTCTGCACGGCAAAACAAATCCATTGCGGATTACGCGAAAATATGTAATTTAAGCGAAAGCCGTTTTTCACATCTGTTCCACGAAATCACAGGCACAAGCCCTAAGCAGTATATCTTAAATGCTAAAATTGAAATTGCCAAGGAGCTTCTGAAAAATACCGAGCTTTCTGTCGCGCAAGTCGGCGAACAAATCGGTTTTTCGGATCAGAATTATTTCAGTCGTATTTTCAAGAAAAATGTTTTTCTGTCCCCTTCCGCCTATCGGCTTGTACAAAAAAAAGATTAAGTCTTGCGACTTAATCTTTTTTAGCCTTATATGTTAAGCAGTATAACCGATAAAACGCCACAGGCAAAGCCCCAGAGCTGTGCTTTGGTCAGGTGTTCTCTATAAATCAGTTTCGACACAAAAAATGTGATCACAATACCCCCTGCCGAAATAATCGGAAACATCAAAGATACAGGGAAATTTTTGCTGTTTAGCAGCATAACCAGCATATTGACAATGCCGTTTGCAATACCGCCTGCCAGAGCCATCCACCAGCCGTTTTGGGCAAAGCTTTTCCAATCTGACCGTTCGGTTACAAATGACCAGCTACAAAGTGTAAGCACTACAATTGCAAGAGCGATAATCATAAACTCGTTTTCAAAAACGTTTCCGTATACCACCTGATGCATCTTCTGCGTGGTAGAGCACATGCCGTTTCCGACAAGTGCCAAAAAAGCATAGATAAACCATTTAAAAGAAATAGTGGTATCTGCCGCTTTTTTATTAATTAAAAAAAGAGAAACAACCAAAAGCAACAGTCCGGGAATCAGACCGATGCTGACGGGGTCGTTCAAAAAAACAAGACCGTAAACAGTTGGAATCATCAGTGAATACGATACCATTAAAGCCGTTAAGGACAAGGGTCCGCAAGACACCGCAAGGGTTGAAAAAACATTTGCGGCTGCAAAAGACACTGCAAAACCCAGCGCATAAGGGAAAACGCCCGATTCCCATCGAAAGCCTTCGCTTAAAGCTACAAAAAAGAGCATCGCCACAAAGCTTAACAATGCTGCGTAAAAAATCGAGCCTTTTCCGTTTGTTTTATCCGAAAAAGCTTTTCTTGCAACATTCTGGATTGCTACACCCAGGACAACTATCGTTAAATAAAATGCATTCATAACTTCCCTCCTGCTTCTATTATACATAACTTCTCTTTATTTGCAATAAAAAATTTTCCCGTAATATTGCACTTTCTTCCCAAACGTGGTATGATAAGACAAACGAGGTGATCGGATGCACATCCAGTATAACATTCCAAAATTAGAGCAGATTATAAAAGATTTATCAGTTCTTACCGGAATCAGCATTTCATTTTTGGATGCCGACGGCAATCGCATTTGTAAAAGTATCAGCGAAAAAACTGATTTTTGTGAGCAAATTCAAGAAAGTAATAAAGATGCTTGCGCCTGCTCGGATCAAAGTATTATTGAGCGATGCAAAAAGAGTCTGCAGTTTGAAAGTCACATCTGCCATGCAGGACTGTGGGACGGTGCTATGCCCATTACCAAAAATGGTGTTGTTGCAGGTTTTGTATTGTTAGGTCGCATCCGTGCAACCAACTCCCCTTCTGTCCCCATTTGCAACGACGGTAACGCTCTTCTTTATCAGGATATCCCCTGTCTGCAGGATTCCCAGATAGAGAGCTTTAAGGCGCTTTTGCCCGATATCTTATTTGAAAGCGCCATCACCTTTGCTAAAAACTCCCTTGCAGATGAAGCAAAGGAATACATCACAAAAAATTTAGATTCCGATCTGAATCTAAAAGTATTATGCAGCGCACTAAACGTTTCCAAAAACAGCTTGTATCGGGTATTCCGTGAAGCTTTTGGAACAACAATCAACGAATACATTGTATTCGTTCGATTGCAAAAAGCAAAAGAGCTTTTAAAAAATTCATCTTTGCCAATATATCTGATTTGCGAAAAAGTCGGTATTCCGAACTACACCTACTTTTGTAAACTGTTTAAAAAACAGACCGGTCTTACGCCCACAGAATATAAAAAGATTTATTTTTCAAATAAAAAAACGCCCTAGGCGTTTTTTTAATTTAATGCTGAAATCAGTTTTTCAGCTTCATGCTTTACTTCCTCTTCTGTCCAGTCGGGGCTGATATGTACTATTACCGCACGAGAAAGGTAATCTAAGCTTTTAGGACACATATCCTCCGAATAAGAAAAATTCTTGTTGACTTCCATCTTAAAGGGATCCATCAAAGGATGTGCCGCACCCCTTCTCATTTTGATTGCCGCCCAGTCATTGTAAACATGCTTACCCATATTAGCAGGAATTCCCAAGCCGGCTTTTTCTGCATATTTTTTTGTTTCTTCCGCTGTCTTAAATCGCAGGAACAAAACCTGACCGCTATCTCCGTCCGGGTCGTTTACGGGCACAAAATCAAAATACGGTTTTAAATATTCCCGCATCAAAGCATTATTTTTCCTAAGGTCTGCCACAATACCATCAAGGCGCTTTAACTGCTCTCTTAAAATAGCAGCAGTAATTTCGTTGGTTCGAAACTCAGAACCGCAAAAAGGCTGTTCGGAAAAACCGTTCATCTGGTCGCCAAAGTATGCCACCGCACTGCTGTCGTGATAAATAAGCGCTTTTTCAAAAATTTCTTTGCTGTTGGTAAGCAATGCGCCGCCTTCGCCTGCGCTGATAATTTTGAAATAGTTAAACGAAAACGCACCTGCATCACCGATTGCACCCAGCATTTTCCCTTCAAAGGAAGTACCTGCAGCCTGGCAAGCATCCTCCAAAACTTTTAAATTGTGCTTTTTTGCAACATCCATTATGGCTTTCATATTGCAGGGATGTCCCTGCATATGAACCGGAACAATCGCCTTTGTTCTTTCATTGATTTTGTTTTCCACATCCAACGGGTCTAACATCAAAGACTCGTCAATTTCTGCAATAACAGGCATTGCGCCTGCGGAAACCACTGCAATCGCAGTTGCGATATAGGTATAAGCCGGAACAATTACCTCATCCCCGGGCCCGATACCCATACCGATTAAAGCAGAGGTCAGTGCTGCCATACCTGAGGTCATCAGTACTGCGTGTTCGGTGTTGAATTTTTCACGCATTTCTTTTTCGCAATTTGCGGTTTCCTGCAAAGCACCGCTGTTCACTTTAAACAGTTGCTTAGAATTTATAACTCTTGCGACCGCATCAATTTCTTCCTGTCCGATTCTATACATTTATGCGCCCTCTCTTTCTAATTTCCCAAGATTTTCTACAGTTGCCTTGATATAACGGAAATCCGCATCATCCGTAAACCGCTGTATATTACAGTTTATAAAATATCCTACTTCATAGCCACCACGGCAAAGCTCACTCTGGGTCGGAAAATACCCCTTGGTTCCATTTGCATTCGACATCAGATAAACGGTTAAATCCGGAACAGCATGATCAATGCGAAGGCCAATTTCGGAAAACATTTCAAAGGGTGATGCCACAAATGCAACATTACCGATTCTTAAAATCTTTTGCGGAATTTCTCTTTCCTGCTGCTGCACATAGTTTTCTTCGTAGGACTTTTTCACTTCCTGATAATGATTATTGGTTAAAGCTGTAAGATTTATGGCTTCTTGTCCTTTTATTTCTTCACATTTTTCACATGCCCATTCATAGCTTTCACGCGGTTGCAAGGGTAAAGACACCATGCCGTCAAAAAAGGAAACAGAGCCTTCTTTATATGTATCAATGGAATCGTAAATCCGAAGTGCATCCTTTGCCGCAACGGCACCCAATTCTTCCACATAAGTGATGTCACCTACAGTCTTACCGTTAGAAAGCCTGGGACCCGAATCACCAATGGTTCCGTTAAAAAATGCTGTTAACCCGCCGCTCTTTTGTTCTAAGGTATCGGTCATAACACCTGACCAGTCACGCGTAATTTCCTTGTTCTTGCCTGCCGCCGTACCATGACAACCATAAGCGATAATATTTCCCTTTACATTCCCTTCAGGAGTTTTGAAAGACAGAACCGTCATATTTAAGTTTACAGGTCCCCAGGAACTTTGACCCAATGTCACGGTATTGTTCATGGTTCGCTCTCTGCGGTTTACGGCAACCTTGCTTTCACCACTTGCAACGCCCATAAGCACAGGCTCTGCGTTGTTTACTGCCTCTACCGCCGCTTTCACCACGCCCGGAATAAAGATGTTTTCTGCATATTCTGTATCGAGACCGCCCCAGCCGATTTCACCACCACTTAAACACGGGCCAGAATGGGTGTGTGTTGCAGAAAGAATGATGTTCTCTTTTAAGAATCCCGTTTCTTTGCTGATTTTCTCAAAAATTTCTTCGCAAATTGTCTCCTTGATTGCACAAACGGTTGCCGAAATAAACAATGCTTTCAAATCACCCGATGTAAAAGCATACGCCGTAACTGTCAGGTCATCATGCTTGGATTCGGAATGCCAGTCAGGACAGTAACCATAAAGGCATCCACCGATTTCTGGACTGATTATTTCGCGCGCTGTGCCAAGATAAAGCTGTTTCTTCATAAAAATGCCTCCTTTGTCTTTATTGTACAATGCAAAGCAGATTTTTACAATCCTAATCCTTGCTGAAAAATTCGCAAAAATTCACTTTTTTTCTTGACATACAATTTAAGTATGCTATAATAATGCCGAGGTGAGAATATGCTGTACCAAACACTTTTGATGGGTGACCGTCCCTACTATGTTGCCTGCAATTCCTTTGAAAACGGCTTTGAAGAGCACCGACATCCCGAAATTGAATTGCATTACTGTATACAGGGTGAATACATTACCAAAATCAACAAAACCGAATACAAGGTCGCGGCAGGAGACATGGCTGTAATTGGCTCTATGACCTCACATGAGCTTCCTGCAAACCAATACGGATGCCGTGTGCTGGTTATAGAAGTGGGACCCATGCTTCTTTCGGATTATTTCGATGCCCTTTCACAAAAAACAATTTCAAATCCCATTCTGCATTTAAAGAATGACTCGTTAACGGCACTTTTAAACGAAACCGCAAAGTTCCGGTTATCTCCTACAGATTTTTCCGAGCTTCAGATTAGAGGGAATCTTTTTAAAATATGCGGACATCTTTTGAGTGAGATTGCAAACGATCAACAAACCGACCACACCTCAAAAGCACTCCGTTCAGTGGCAAGTATTGAAACGGCACTTGAAACAATTTACACCCGATACAGCGAAAACATTGACATAGAAACTGTTGCAACCCTTTGCGGGTACAGCAAAAGTAATTTCTGTAAAATTTTTAAAAATATTACGGGCGATACATTCCACAATCTTTTGAACAGTCACCGGATAAAGATTGCATGTAATCTAATTTCGGAAACAACAAACTCGATAGAAGAAATTGCCTTTAAGACCGGTTTTCCCGATTCCAAATCCTTTTGTCGGGTCTTTAAAAACATAAACAATGTCTCTCCGGGACAGTACAGAAAGCAAAAAAAGAACTGAACAGAAAAAATCCTGTTCAGTTCTTTTTTCATTCATAGAAATTACGACTTAACACCTCTTGTTGCCACTCGCGCGAAAGAGATGTGAATTTTGCAGAGAACCCGCACACGCGTACAATCAGATCCTGATAATTCTCAGGATGTTTTTGTGCATCCAAAAGCTGTTCTTTGGTGGTGCAATTCAGCTGCAGACTCTGTACGGCAGACTTTGCTGTTGCTCTTAAAAAGGCCTCACAGGTATCAAGATTCATTCGGTCAGAGGGCAAAATGATATTTACAACCGAGTTTGAACCAAGTGTAGACGCATCCAAAGCCGATAAGCTGTTTATCACGCTTGTTACAGACGGAATTTTTTTAAGTCGCGAGGGCGTTAACCCCTGCGAGAAAAACTCTCCGTTTCGTCTGCCATCAGGTGTTGCAAGGGTTTGTTCTGCCCAGAAACGGATTTCTGTATAAGTAAGATGCCCCATATGCACTTTTCTGCCAAAGCTTTCGCTCTGTCTTTCATAAATAGCAAAAAGGTCATTATTAAATCGGTTTGCAAAGGTGCAGGAAATTTCACTTCCGTCCCCCCAGCCGGGGCAAAGCAAAGCTTCACGGCGCATATTCTCTTCGCCTTCCCAGTTGTTTCTGACCGCTTCAAGCATCTCTTTTAAAGTATATTTCTTGGTATCAAACACTAAGGTTTTAATGGCAAGAAGAGAATCCACAATATTCGGAAAACCGACTAAAGTATGATATTCATCATGATATTTGCCACCGCACATGGTATAATCCTTATGCTGTTGCAAACAATTTACGAGAGTGGATGAAAAAATCGGAAATCTGTCTACCTTATGAAAAATCTGTCCCCCTTCTTTGGTTATCCATAAACGTTCGGCAACCAGCAGCTCGATATTTTCCAGAACGGTTTTGTACAATTCTTCGAAGCTTTTACAGGTATCAAACGTCTTAAAGCGCAAACCCGTCTTTTCCATTTTATCTTGTCGGTTGTGTAAGGCAAACTCAAAGGTTTTCAAAAGATTCATGTAGTTTGCGTGGTCATATTTTTCAAAATTATCCGCCATACCCCAGCAACCCGAAATGAAATAGTCGCGCGCTTCTTCTATCGTTCTGCCATTGCGACAAACCGCAGGAATCGTCGCCTCATCATTCTGATACAAAACGGTACTGGTACCTTTAATAACCGATTTATTGATTTCATCCAGATATTCTTTCGGAGAATCGGAAGCGAATCTGCACTTAATTTTGGGGAAAATGATTTTTTCTTCCCGGTTTGCCTGCAGAAAAAGCTTAGTGATGTCGTTGTACAACGGATTTCCGTCCTGGTCACAACCGCCCAAGGTATAGGTGTTTTCAAGCTCATGGTCGGCATATCCTGCCATCAGCATGTCATGGTCATAATGCATATCCCACAAAAGTAAAAACTTAGCCACTAAATCATAGGCAGATTCATAGGTCAGCACGCCTTTTTCCACATCCGCTTTGTAAAAGGGATATAAATCCACATCAATTCTGCCGAAGGTATTCGGGCCGATTCCCTCCAAAGAGCCAACCGCGACACGCATAAACGCAAGCACACAAAGTGCTTCATAGAAGCTCTGCGGTTTTTCCCAAGGAACACGCGATGCTGTTTCGGCAATAAGGGAAAGGTTGCTTTTGCACACTTCATTTGTTTCGTTTTCCAGCATTTTTTTAGCTTTTTCGCTAAATTTTTCCGCCATTTTCTTCAAGACAAGCATGCCGTGACAAACTGCATTCAAAAATTCGGTTTCTTCCGGTGCTTTGGCATTTTCAAGCTCTGCCTTTGCCTCTTCATATATACCCTTTAAGCCATGCTCTAAAATCGGACGGTTGTTGAAATTATAGTGTTGTGCTGTATCATTAAAGGGTCCGCAAATAAGATACAGTCGCTCATCGCATTGTGCTTGTCTTCGTTCGTTCAATTCTTCATTTTGTTCCCAAAAAAGATGCGCATTCCGCATATATACCCATCCGTTTGCCATGGTAAAACCATGGTTTTTTGCCCATCTTGCGCCATCGGATAAAGAGGTTAAGACACCCGTTTCATAATAAAAAGGACTGTTTTTAAACACAATCGGCTCAAACTCTTCGGCTATCACATCATACTGCAAAAGCTTCTGCTCGGTTACTGTCATATCATCTGTTGCTTTTTTGTCAAGTAAAGAAAAGCACTTTTCTGCAAAATCCTTAGAACGCTTTTCATCTCCCAACCAGTAAAACGACTTCAACTCATCGCGTAATTCCTGATAATTCATGCAATCATCTCCTTGTATTCATTATACAGTTTCCCTTACCAACTTTGCAATGGAATAAAAAGAAATTTGTAAAATACGGAAATTTTTATTGACAGCATTTAAAATTGATGCTACCATAAAATCAAGGAGGCGTTTTTTATGAATTTTCCGAAATTCAGGGTAAAAGATGTTTTGGGTGTTGTACGTTATATACCAACCACAAAGCAATGGCGTTCTGCCAACCTGCACCACATTGTCGGTATTAAGCTTAAAGGAAAGGCGCTTCACACCCTTAAAAATGACGAATTTATGTTAACCCAAAACTGCGTTTATTTTTTCAATCAAAAAGATGTATACCATGTTAAAGTATTAGAGCCAAGCGAAGCTTTTTCCATTCATTTTACAACTTTCGAGGACATTGAAACAGACAGTTTTTGCATTCCCCTTTCTGCGCCCGATACATTTGTGTCTGTTTTGCAAAAAGCGGAAACGGCACAAAAGAACGGAGAAGAACTACTGCTTGTTTCGCTATTATATCAATTTTTAGCAGAGCTTGAATCGGTGCACCGGAAAAAATATTTTCCAAAAGATAAGCGCATGACAGATGCTAAAAGCTATATAGATACGCATTTTACCGACTGTGATTGCCTGGAAAAAGCGATTGAAAACAGCCAAATCACTGCGCGACGTTTTGGCGAACTCTTCCGTGTCAATTTCGGTACAACACCCAACCGTTACATCACCTTTAAACGGATTGAATATGCCAAAAGCCTGCTTTTGACCAAAACCGTTTCGGTAAGCGATGTTGCAACCCTTTGCGGATACTCAGACATTTATTATTTCAGTAAGGTCTTTAAAAAAGAAACAGGGGTTTCGCCGATTAAATGGAACTAAGTATTCCGTGTGTTCGTTGACAAATAGCGCCTTTTATGTTATAGTAAATGAAAAGAGAGGCGACCTGAATGAAACAAGACCAAAAACTTGCTTTTATATACACACTGTTACATTTTTTAGTCGATTTTACCACTATTTTTCTGGTTTGCAAGGTATTAACCGGTCCGATTGTGGGATTAGCAAACCATTCCTTTGTATTTATTATATATAACCTCGTGGCATTTGCAGGACAGCTACCTATCGGTATCCTTTTGGATTTCCTGCAAAAGAACAGGCTTGTGGCAGCGGCCGGCTGTGCGCTTTCGGGCATTGCGTTCCCGCTATCCTTTGTTTTTCCGTGGCTTGCCTGCTTTATAGGTGCTTTGGGAAACGGTGCATTTCATATTGGTGCCGGTGCTGACATTTTGAAGATGAGTATGCCAAAAGCCGGGCTTTCAGGCATTTTTGTAAGCAGTGGCGCGCTTGGTGTGTGGCTTGCATACAAAGCCTCCGGCACATTTTTTCTTTATTTCTGTCCCTTTGTGATGTTTTTAGCTACTGCTTACCTTTTGCTTTCAAAAAACCTCGGGTCGGACAGAAAATTTGCGAAGATATATTTTACAAATCCAAAGCCCCTTGTTATAACCGCAGTTTTGTGTTTTAGTCTGACAATCATAATTCGCTCTTTTTTGGGTATGGTGATGTCTTTTTCATGGAAGGCAGTTCCGTATCTGTCTTTGCTGTCTGTTTTGGCTGTATTTGGCGGAAAAGCAGTGGGCGGCCTTCTTGGAGACGGACTCGGCTATACAAGGACCGCTGTTTTGTCCCTTGGCATTTCTTTTGTTACGTTCCTTTTCGCCTTTGAATTCCCCTTTATGGGTATTCTTGCCATTTTTTGCTTTAACATGACCATGCCGTTAACCCTTACAGCGATTGCCGGACTTTGCAGACAAAAATACGGGTTTGCGTTCGGACTTACCACCTTCGCGTTGGCGTTAGGCTTTATTCCGGTTGTTTTCGGAGCAGGCAATTTTTTCGGTATGCCTATGTTACTTCTTTGTGTAGGACTTTCATTGTTTCTTCTCGTTTTTGGCTACTTGCTTTTGGACAAAATGCAAGGAGTTGCTAAAAAATGATATGGATACTGCATATATTGCTTTTCAATTTAACAATTGTTCTTTTAACCGAGCTGACTCTTGGCTTTTTTCTGGGTGCAACATCACTTAAAAAACTGCTCACACTTGCTCTGGCTAATATCATAACCAATCCCGTTGTTGTATTGTCATCGCTTTCTCTGACGCTTTTTTTAAGTACATTTCACCCCATTGGTCTTTTGATTTTAGAGCTTCTTGCTTTTCTTACAGAAGGGTTTATATTTTCAAAGTGTCATGTTTCTAATACTAAAAATCCGTATATTATTTCACTCCTTCTAAATGTTGCCTCATTTGGAATTGGTGAAATTATAAATATTATCTTTTAAAAAGGAAGGACAAAAAATGAAGAAAACAGTATTACTTTTAGTTTTAGTTACTCTGCTTATTTCAGGGAATGTTATAAACATTCTGGCAGATGCAGTAGCCTATGATATGGATCCTGCCGGCTACTATGTATATGTCCTGACCCCTGACGGTGGCTTGAATATGCGAAGCGGTCCGGGCACCAATTATAACAAGGTGTTGGAATCCCCCATCCCTGACTATGAAAAGCTTTATATTGAATATACCTCAGGCAACTGGGGCTATACCTCTTATAATGGCACCCATGGTTGGGTTGCTCTGGTGCAGACAACCACCACACCTCCTGCTCCCCAGCCTGCGCCGCAACAACCGGTTGAAGCACCTGTAACAAAACCAGCTGAACCTACGACGCCCGATGAACCGGACGAGGTTATGCCGATAGCAGAACCGGAAACAGAACAACAGCAAAACGTTTCCGAAACCGCTGAGCCTGCCGGTGCAACAGAAAATATGCAATCTCCCCTTATGGGACAAATTCTTTTGATTGCCATCCTGGTTCTTCTGGTTGTAATCATTGCAATTTTGCTTATCATTATCATCAATATGAAATCCAAAAAATAAATTAGAAAAGACACCTTACGGTGTCTTTTTTTTGTGCTCTATTCTGAAATATATGTTGCCGGTTATCTGTTCGCCCAAAAGATACTTTCCGTACTTTGCATCCTCCACAAGCTTAAATCTTGTGTCAAAAATCGGTGTCGCATTCGCATCATTTAAACAAACCATAGCGTCGCAATCCTTTTCGCTGAAAAGTCTGACCGTTGCATCCTTTAATCCTCCGATGGAAATGCTTCTTCGGAATCTTGCATTTACAGGCGGTGCTTCACGGCAGGAAATTACGCCATCTTTCTGTTCCACATAAACGCGACATTCTCTGTGTTCGCTTCGTGAAAAACGATAGGTAGAAAATCCGTCCTTGATTTCAGTTTCCATTCCGCACAAAATCGGCGCACCTAATGGAAATTTAAAGCATGTCTCGGTTGTGGTATCTGGGTTATATGCCGAGAAAATCCATGCATTATCGCTTTTGGATATTGTCATAGCAGGAGGCTTTGGAGAAGAAGGCTTTAGGTTGAATTTTATGCTGTGACCAAAGGTTCCCCATGCCTGTTGTAGCGCAGACGGTACATCCGACACATCCACTTTAATCAGATTTTTAAAGTTGCTTACCGCCTCTAATTTTTGGGCTGTACCGTACAAAATCACACCAATACCTTTGTTCCCGAATTCAGCAAGCTTTTCAGCAACCGCACTGTTCAAGGGAACAGGTGTTATAAGTGTAGAGTTTTTATATAAATCTGTATCGTGATTTAAAAAGGAATCCGTAGAGGTTACACAACAAAGGGGAAAACCGTTATTTATTGCCGCCGATACAAAACGGTCGCCTTCGTTCATTTCCTTTAAAAGATTCTCATCTTCTGCCGTTGTAAATTCACGCATGGGATAGACCCAAACTAATGGTGCAATCGAATCGGGGGCATCCTTTTCAGCTTTTAAAATGTGCGGCAAGGGTTCATTTACACAGCAATCCGGCATATCGCCATAGGAATTGTCAATGGATAAAATATTGAATTTGTTTGCAGTTTCAATTGTCCCCTCTTTTGTAATTCTGGAGATTGCCATGGGCAGATAAATGTCATACGGCATTCCATCGTAGCGATCATACCAGGGAGAATTCACCCACCAGGGGTCATGCAAATAGTACCGGAACGGAAAGCTTTCGTTCGGAAGCTCACAGATTCTTGTCATGTGCCCCATGATTTCAAGGCCAAAATCATCGTTTAATGCCGCCCATGGTGAGTTAGGCGGTGCAGTAATATTGAGGTCAGCATTGTAAATATCGTAAAGCGGAACGCCATCACTGGCATAATCTATACCAACTGAATTATTTGTACCTCTCGTTTCCAACGGAATGTCGCAAGCATCCCGAAACAGCTTCCAGAATGCAAATACCTTTTCTTTGGTAGCCTGCAATTTTTCAGGATAATAAGTTTTCCCGTCAAAGATTTTACCCGTTTTCTTCCAGGGGTCTGCACTAAAGCCTAAGCCGTTTGACAGCCACAGATAATCAAAACCCATATCCTTTAAAAAGCAATTGGACTGCATTCCGAGAAATGTCCCAAAAGGCGTGCCTTGCGGAATGCCGTTCGGGTATGCTGCATAGTGAAAATTGTCTGCATTTAAGGTTGCGGTCGCATCCACAAACCCGAGTCTATCCACCGCGGATGCACCTAAACATTCTTTGTGACGATTATATTTAAAATCAGACACAGCAAATTCGGGACCGATATCAAAGGTTTCTCCCACACGGACTGTGGCATTCGGAAAAGCTTTGCGCCCCTCCTCCTTAAAGGAGGAAATAATTGTTTTTAAAATTCCATAGGTCATTTTTGGCGGATTTTTGATGTAATCCACCTTCCGTTCATGCAAAGAGGTTTCAAGGGGTGTATCTTGATCCTGATACGGCAGATTCGCAGTACCCATAAATTGGCACCACTCAAAGGGCGCATTTAAATCACCTGCATAATCTAAAATTTCACTACCGTCACCCACCCACAGCATAATGGAAATGATTTCTCTGTTTTTAAGGAGCGGTCTCCATTGCTCGAATACACCTGCGCACACTTTACGGATGAAAGCTTTGTCCGTCTGTTTAAAGGGTTTTAAGCTTATTTCAAGAGTTACATTTTTAAACATATTCTTCACCTTACTTCAACCAATTCTATACCGCTGATTTTTGCAAATTTTCGTAAAGTTTCCATATGATGGCCGATACCTAGTGCCAGATGATGTGTAGGCCCTGCCTCGCACCAACGGGATAAAAACGTACCAATCGGACAATTAAAGCTTACACGGGTATTGGTGTTGCCGGTTTGCGGAATTTCGCCCGGTAAAGATTCGCCCTCTGCCGCAATCATACGGAATTTACCATTTCTGTCAAGAGAAATGCTCAGGAGCGTAACAGGACCTGATTGAATGGAAAATTCCACACCGATACCGCTGCCTGACTTTCCATGGTATTTTTTTAATTTCCGAAGTCTTGGCTTGCCTTCTGCGATAGCCGTATTGTGCGGACCGTCATGCCCGATTAAAACCACATCACTTTCGGTATCAAAGGGATGAATTTCGGCAAAGGAACCGCCACCGCCAATGTTTTTCATAATCAGCATTGCCGCTGCGGTTTTAAGGTCGGCCTCGCCCGCTAAAGGAACGCCTGACGAGGTAAGAAGAGTGTTTCCGATAATTAAGTTTGCGGCAATTTGTTCGTAAGGGTTTCCGGGTTCACTCTTGTAGTAGTACGCAAGGGCAGAAAGCTTATTTGTATTCACCAGTTTTTTAAGCGCAACAGCTTGTCTTGCAGAAAATGCAAAGTCTTCTTTTTGAACATAATCGGTCAACGGGTCCACGGACGGGTCGCAAATTTCAAAAATACTTTTGATTTCTTCAATCTGTTCATCAATTTCCGATTCGGTTGCCGCCTCTGAAAGTTTAACAAGCTCGCACATTTCAAGCATTTTCACATGTGCGCCAAAGGTTGCGGTAAATGCTGTAGGATCGGTGTGCATATCATACATACCCTCGTAAGTGTGTCCTAAATAGCCAATGGTTTCATACTTAAAGCCTGCCATGGCAACTGCCGCAAGCACCCACCCTTTTACCTGTTCTTTAATATATTCTTCCTGCGAAGAAGAAGCCACTATGCACGGCGGAATGTCTCTGCCCATTCTCTCATAAACCCCTGCAATTTCAGGCATAGCACAAACATCGTCGTTTGCAAGTTGCATGTAAGTGGTTGTATGAGAGTAGTCCAAATGTGTCAGAGGTTGAATACCCACAAGTACCTGCGGAATATCCAGATATCTTGCAAAGGGTGCGCAAACTGCAGAGGGTACATAGGTAGAAAGCAGAACAAACAATAAGTCCGCATCCTCTTTTTTTAGTGCCCTTACCGCATCAAATGCCCCTTCTGCACAATCAATGTAACCTATGTCCACCACCTCGCATACACGCGCATCTAAATATTTTTTAAAATGCGTTGTCTTTTGCATCAGTTCTTCTTTCAAACCCTCAAACTGCTGAAAATAGATATAATGACCTAAAGAAACAACTGCAATCTTTGCTTTTTTCATACCACATACCTCCTAGTTTATATTCGTATGTTAGCACAAAACGCAACAAGAATCAATGGAATTTCATGATGTTTATAGCACAATATGTCCATCATTTATTGACATTTGTTTCGCGTTTTGCTACAATGAGAACGGGGGTGAAATTATGAAAAGCACGGAAAATTTTTATTTTGACATCAAACGAATCAATGTTGCACATGAATTTGTGCTCAATCAAAAAGATAAATGCGAATATTTAAACAGTCGAAAGTTTTATGGTGTTATTTACGCCCTTTCCGGAGAAGCGGAATACCGTTTTTCAGACGGCAATCGTCTTACAATCAGAGAAGGCGAAGTCCTTCTGCTCTCACCAAAAGCTACGTACGCCATTGTCACCACAAAACCTTTTAAACATTTCACCGTCAATTTTGAACTGCATATATCTACTTCCAATCTTTCTTTTTTTACAGATGATTTTTGTTTGTTGCACACCGAAAACAGCGAATGGTATCGCCACACCTTTAAAGAACTGGTTACCCACTGGCAAAACAGAAAATCAAGTTATGAAATGCGTGCAACGGCATCCCTTTATCATCTTCTAGCGTTCTTGTGTACGGAAATTCATGAACAAAAATACAACACCGCCTCACACTTAAGACTCCGCCCCGTAAAAGAATACATTGAGCAGAACTTTAACCGTAATATTTCTCTTAATCTGCTTGCAAATTACGCCAGCATGAGCACAACCCATTTCAGACGCGAATGGACAAAAATATATGGCACATCACCCCTGCAATACAGAGATACTTTACGTTTAAGCTATGCCAAAGAATATCTTTTAACCGGCTATTATTCGGTAACCGAGGTGGCAGAAAAATGCGGATTTGAGGATACAAACTACTTTATCCGTTTTTTCAAAAAACACACAGGAATTACACCAAAACTCTTCAGCAAACTATAAAAATCCGTCCGTTTGGGCGGATTTTTTATGCCAGATTATCCTGAATGTCCTTTACCCGAATTTCGCGAAGCGGTTTGTTTTGCTTTACAGAAAGCGCCGCTGCAACACCTGCCGCTTCCCCGATGCCCATACATATCGGCATCGCACGGAAATTAGAGTGCGCCATATGTGTTCCCGAAATATTTCTGCCCGAAAGCAACAGTCCGTCTGTTTCAACCGGAACTAAGCATCCGTAGGGAATGGTATAGCCATTCTTCTGGTTAAAATGATCCTGGCATCCGGTTTTATCAAGTCCTGCACCTGTGATGTTATGCACATCGAAATTAAAATGTGCGTCATAAACCACCGCATCGGGATGCTGTATCGCTTCTAAAATTTCTTGTTCTGTAATGGTTTTTATCCCTTTAAAATGACGGGTTTCACGCACACCCATCAAAGATGCACTGCCGACAACATAGCAGTTTTCATAGCCGGGCACATATTCTCTTAAGAAATTAACAATCTCGGGCATTTGCTTACGACACACAATTTCTGCGTACGTAAGGCTTTCTGCACTTGTTCCGTCAATATCTGTTACGTTGGTCATATTGCAGGTTACAATGCCGGGAATTGTGGATTTGTAGAGCAATACATGTCCTGCAGGTGCAGGCAATTTTTCTTTCGCAAGTGCTTGCAACTCCCCTTTTTCAGTATGCACAAGAGTTTCAAAGGAACGCGGGAAAACAGCCCTTTCCATATCCACACCGCCCACCTTGAACATCAGGGTCGCCGGCTGCATTTTATGGTCTGTTTCTCTGCCTAAAATATACTCCGCACCACATTTATATGCCACATCACCGTCACCGGTCGCATCCACAACCGCCTTTGCATAAAATGCCGAAAAACCGTCCTTGTTCAAACATACAACACCTTTTAAGCATTTGCCTTCCATGATTACATCACAAACGGTTGTGTACAGTAATATGTCCACATCGGCTTCTTCCAGCATTTCGATATAGGTTAAAGTTAAATATTCAGGGTCAATAACGATGGTTTTTACACCTTGCTCAAAAAGATTCTTTTGAGCTGCTCTTTCTAAAGTCTCGTGATACAGACGGTTGCCCACGTTTCCGGTAAAATGGCTCATCATACCGGCTGTGGAAATACCGCCGACTCTGCCACAGCTTTCAATCAGCAAGGTTTTTGCTCCACACCTGCCTGCCATAACAGCCGCCGCAATTCCCGCAGGTCCCGAGCCTGCCACAATCACATCATAAGTTTTTTCATTCTGAATTTTAACTTCATACTGCATATCAAACACCTCCTAGTCTATTTTTGATTATAGAGGATTCATCTTAAATTGTCAAGCAAAAAAGACATCCTCTGCCCGAGAATGCCTTTAGCACAAAATTATATAACAATCGTAACGGTTTTGGTGTTTTTATCAAAAGAAACTTTATTTTCGAAAATGGTTTTATTTTCCGTTTCTATCTCAATATCGTATTCACCGTAAAAGCCCGAAAACCGAACCGTTCCTTCAACGGTATTTTGCAAAACAGAAGTGTTCCATTCCCGTTTAATCAAATTTTCTAACGCGTAGTAAGATTTCTTTTTACGCACATTTTCGTCAATCAGACAGCCCCTGCAGTTGCCCTCGCTTTCCCAGGCATCACCGTCTTTGGGATTCCAGTAGACAATGCCCTGCATATTCGGAATGCTGAACCACAATCTGTAAAGCTTATCTAAAATTTCTGCCTGTATTTCTTCGCCGACTTCCCTGCTCATATTTTCATAAACAGTCGGAATGGTGATTTCGGTAATGTACATAGGAAGATGAAGGGACGACATCTTTTGATATGTGTTGTAGATATTCTGCGGTATTGCTTCGCCTAAAAGCAGTCGCTCTTTGCAGGATTTCCCGTCAAAAAAATGGAACTGGAAGCCGATGGAATCCAGACGTATTCCTTGCTCTAAAAGCTTTTTGTTTTCGCTATAATACCTAAGCGCCTCTTTACCGTAGTTAACCTGCGTCGCTTCATTTCTTTCTAAGACACACTTGTCTGAAAAAATCTCACCTGCATTTTTAAGCATCCAGCTCACAAAATCCTCAATCGGCTCGGGAAACCAATCCATGTTGCTCCAGCTTCCGTTTTGTTCGTAGGATTCATTCACCACATCAAATACACCAAATTTTCCGTCATACCTCTCAGCGACCGCGTGTACATATTTAAGCCACCGCTCTTTCAGAATTTTAGCATCTTTGGGTAACCAATCGGGACACCAGCGGCCGCAAAAAAGCGGTTGTCCTTTGGCTTTCATGCCGTTCTCTTCCGCAAACCGAAGTACGCGGTCAGAGGGCGGTCTTCGATAAATCTCTTCACTTCCCTCTTCAAAACGGAATTTGCCGGGCTTAGTTTCCATCACACCCCAACAAAAGGTTGTGGTCACGAAATTAAAAAGATTTGTGATTGCATCCCGATACGCCTGCTCTTTTTCGCCCATGTTTCCAAGCATCAGCACGCTTGTGCCAAAGTCAAAGGCGTGTTTTTCCTGTTTGGCATAAAGCTTTGCCCGAACAGGATTCCCGTCCTTATCCACCACACGGATTTCGAATTTTCCCTTACGATATTTTTCGATATTTGCATCTATTTCAGGCTTTAACACCTCGAAAGATTTACGAAAATTTTCCAATGCTTCTTTCATCCTCTTCACCACCCACTTATTTCACCTTTATTATAAAGATTTTAGAAATGAATGTCAAGTATTTGAAGATGTGAACAGGTTTCTCAAATCTTCAATTTTATTTATGTCCGGCACTTTAAATTCTTCTGCTTTTTTGTCAAGTGCAGAATATTTATGTGTTCCCATGGCATGATATGGAAGCAATTCGATTTTCTCAGGATATCCGTTTACATCAAAAAAAGCTTTGACAGTTTTCATTTCTTCTTCCGTATCATTTACACCGGGAATAATCGGAATTCTGACCCAAACCGAAGCTTTTGCTTTTAAAAGTCCCGAAAGATTTTCTAAAATCCGTTCATTCCCTGTGCCTGTGTATTCTTCATGGATTTTAGACTCCATGGCCTTAATGTCATACAAAAAAACATCGGTATATGGCAGTATCTTTTCAAAATATGTCCACGGGACATGTCCTGCGGTATCAACCGCTGTATGTATTCCGTTTTCTTTGCATTTTTTGAGAATTTCAGCCAAAAAATCAATCTGCAGCATGCATTCTCCGCCCGAAAGTGTAACGCCACCGCCTGAATTTTCGTAAAAAGGTTTATCTTTTATTACCTCTTCCAACACTTCATCGACACGATATTCTTTCCCGCAGATTTCCTTTGCATCGTTTAAACAGAAAAAGTTTGCATCAGCTATTGTTAAATCTTTGCATCTGCCACAGCCTGAGCACTTATCTTTATAAAACAGTATTTCTTTTTTGGCACTTTGGCTTTCGGGATTGTGGCACCATTTACATTTTAGATTGCAACCCTTGAAAAATACAGTTGTACGTATTCCCGGACCGTCCACAAAGGAATTCCGTTCTATGTCAAAAATCAATGCTTTCATTCCATTACCTCTCGTACCGCTGAATGATAGAATCCTGTATACACGCATTTAATTTTGTGAAATAATCAGAGTATCCGGTCACTCTTACTTTAAGATGCTTATATTCATCCGGAACAGCTTTGGCGTTTAGCAATTCTTCTTTTGTTACATAATTAAGCTGGAATTGCATACCGCCTTTTTTAAGAAATGTTTCGAGCATCAAAGCAGTCTTTTCAAACACCTCATCATTTTCTAAATATGCGTAATCGAGATTAAAATTGGTAACCGTTGCGCTTGAAATTCCGTGTGGGTCAAATTTAGATATGGAATTCATCAATGCAGAAAGTCCGTTTCTGTCTTTTCCGCCGATCTGGAAAATTCCATAACTTAAAGGTGTGCCTGCATATCTACCGTCAGGCGTTGCTTTGGTATCTTCGCCAAACCATTTAAAATGAAATTGATATCCGGTATGGTCACCCAATAACACGGGATATCCGAAGACTGTTTTTTTATCTTTGATGTACTTATAAAGTGTATCATAGAAAAGCTTTGCCACATAATTTGAAATTTCGCAGTCGTTTCCGAAAAAATCTCCTTTTTTCAAAATTTCAAATCGTAACGCTTCAAAGCCGTCCCAGTTTGCACAAAGTGCGTCCAAAAGCTCCTGCATTTTGATTCTTTTTTCATCAAAAACAAATTGTTTTATGATGGCAAGACTGTCAATTACTGTCACATTTCCAAGAAACATAATGGTCGAGATTGCATAATCTGCACCACCCTGTGTTGTACTTTTTCCATTTTTAATACTGCTGTTCATCAGCAAACAGCTTACATAGTTTATATCTCTGCTTCGTCCGAGGTTATACAAATCATCTAAGTGATATATTCTATCTAAATCCTTATAAAGCTGGTCTTTGAATACAGCATAAAATTCTTCAAAAGTTTTTGCGTGTACAATTTCTGCACTGCGGTCATGCAGAACGGTCTCTACCGAATGGGCAAGATTTGCGTGCGATGTGCTGGCACACATTCCGCCTAAAAGTGCAGGTTCATTGCAACCGACCAATGTGTAGTTGATTGCTTCAGAATACGGCAATCCGCATACTTTTGTATATGCTTGTATTCTTTTATCATCATTTGTAAAAGCAATTCGCTTGTGCTTATCGTTTCGTTCGCACTGTAGCACATATTTTAAAACTTCTGTTGGTGTATCATTTGTCCATCTGAGTGTTACCTCCGGAATATCGGTCGGAAGCTCCATCAAACTATCTACAATGAGCTTTGACACCTCATTATAACAGTCCTTTTTATCAATATCGCGTCCGCCAATACAAAAATGAGATTGTCCGCCACGACTAAAGCCGTAAGACTCAATCGGCGTTACCGCCTGTACCATCAAAAGCAACTCCTGAATATATACTTTTGCTTCCGTTTCGGTAAGTATCCCCTTTTCAATGTCGCGGAAATAAAAGCTTGAGAGATATCTGTCTAAAGTTCCTAAGCTATCGGGAATTAAACTGAAGCACACATAAATGGCAAGCACCGCTTCATAAAAGGTTTTAGGTGCTCCGTTTGCTATGTTTAAAAGAGCACCGGAAAGCTTTTTAAGATTTTCCCGATATTCCTTTTCTTCTACGGTCTTAGAAAATTCCTCAACCAGACCCGAGCATTTCTTTATCCACAAAATAAAGGTTTCTGCTATTTTTTTTAGGTCTTGTAAAAAAAGAATTCTGTCCGGCTCTGTATGTGACTCAATGGACTTTTCGATTTCTTTCATTACACCGGTCATGCCGCCGGACAAAACCGTTCTGTAGTCTGCAGTACCGTGCTGCCAGTCCATAGAGGAAAGATTGTCAACCTTTTTACAGTAAAATTCATGTAAGACTTTATCCGTATACGGATGCCCACCTCGATGGAAAATATTTCCGATAACCGAAGCATCAAAATTGAAAAAGCCTGTTAACGCTGAGTACTTTGTTATTTTCGGTTGCTGATTCAGAATAAATTCACATATTCTTTTTACATCCTTTTCGTGTTCGGGCAACAGTAAATCCATTCTGTCATAATCCGTTTTAACCGGATTGACATACATTTGTCCGCTTAAGGTAAGCTCCGCAAGCTTTTGAATTCTTTTATCCATAACAAAACACCTCTTAACTTATGATATCTACCTTATATTAACATATTTATAAAAGAATTGTAAATACACATTATTTTCCTTTTGTCCTTTTTAAAACTTTATCTTCTTGACATTTTCAAGAAAATATGTTTAAATAAATTTGTAATAAGGTTATAAAAGGGGAAAACATATGTTCAACTGCGAAAGAATTTCGATTAAAGATATTGTTTACATAAATAATTTCAAAGATGAACCACCCGGAAGCCATGCTGTTTATCCGACCGATTCTGCCTACTATTATCAGCTTTTATACAAATCAGACGGCATGGATTATGTTACATTCAACGGCAAAACCGTGTGTGAAAAGCAAGGTGATATCCGATTTTTGCCCAATCCTGCACTATTCAAACCTGCACCCGAGTATTATGTTGATTTTTGCGAGATGGGTGAATGCATCAATATAGCCTTCACCTCCGATTCCCCGCTTCCCTCTGAATTACTTGTAAAAAACTACGGCACGCATCCCGATTTTAAAATATTATTTTCAAAAATTCAGAAAATCTGGTATTACAAGCACAGCGGCTGGTATGTAAAATGTATGTCTCTGCTGTACGAGATTTTGTGCAAAATACAAACAGCTGAAACGGAATATTTGTCTTCAAACACAAACAGCATTATTACCCCTGCAACCGACTACATCGATGCGCATTTTACAGAAGTGAATATCGATTGCAGACACTTAGCAAAGCTCTGCAATGTAAGCTACACATATATGTCCAAAATATTTGTTAAACGCTTTGGTGTTACGCCGAACAAATATATTATGATGAAAAAAATTGATTATTCCTGCGATTTATTAAACGCTCAATGCTACTCCATCGGAAAAATAGCAGAAATGAGCGGTTTTGTAAACACCTACTATTTCAGCAGAGTGTTTAAAAAACTGATTGGTGTGTCTCCTACCCAATATGCAAAAAACTTTCATCCAAAAGCATAACGAAAAATATGTAAAAGCATCCTGCAAACAGCAGGATGCTTTTACTGTTATTTACACACTTCTGCTCCGAGAACATATTTTCAATAAATATGCCCTATCCCACAGCCCGGTGTCAACGAGCGGCAACAATATTTTCTGCTTTTTGTATTTCCTCTCCGCCTGGTAATTCTAAAGGCAAACGATTTTCCATATCCAATGCCTCATATTTTGAGCCTGCATAGTTATGGTATGGTAATACGCGAACCTTTGTCACATTTTCAAGGTCTTTTAAAAAATCAGCAATCAGATTCATTTGATTATCATTATAATTTGGCACATAAGGTATCCGTACCTCTATTGATTTGCTGAAAGAATCTATATATTTTAAATTATCTAAAATCAGTCTGTTGCTTTGTCCTGTACATTTAACATGTACATCTTCATCAATGGCTTTTATATCATATAAAAATGTATCGGTATACGGCAACACCTTATCAATGCTTTCTTTTGCTGCAAAGCCGCATGTATCTACCGCTGTGTTAATACCTTCTTCTTTTAGACATTTTAACAGATTTGCACAAAAATCTGCCTGCATAAGACATTCTCCGCCCGAGAGTGTTACCCCTCCGCCGCTTGTTTTATAAAAGTCCTTATCCTCAAGCAATAGCGGCAAAAGTTCGTCAACGGTCATTTCTTTTCCGTAAAATTTCAGTGCTTCACCGAGACAAACACTTTCGCATTTTCCGCAAGCAACACATAAGTCTCTTTCAAAACTATGACCTTCTTGTATGATTTTGTGTGCTCCCGACGGACACACAGAAACACATTCACCGCAATCAATACACTTATTATCGTAGAACGCCAGTTGCGGTTTAAAATCAATGCTTTCGGGGTTGTGACACCATACACATTTTAGCGGACAGCCTTTGAAAAATACCGTTGTTCTTATTCCGTCACCATCGTGTACCGCAAAACGTTTTATATCAGAAATCATTGCTTTCATTGTATATTCTCCGCTCTCAAAATATAGGCATCCTGCTCTTTTTTGCTCATATTATTCCAAAGTGTATTCCATCCGCAAACACGCACCTGCAAATTCTGATATTTTTCAGGATTTTTTTGTGCATCACGCAAAGTGTCTATATTAAAAATATTAAACTGAATCGACTGACCGCCTTTATTAAGATAGGTCATAAGAACAGCTTTTAGAACCTTTAATCCATCCTCGCCTTCAACTGCACTCGGATGAAGCATAACATCAACACAAAACGATTCATGATAATCAGACGGAATAAGATTGGTTGCTGATTCTATTAAAGCCGTAATACCGTTTTTATCCATACCAACTACCGGACTTGCATTTTTAGACAATTCTTCGCCTTTTAATCTTCCGTCCGGTAAGGCACCTGTCTTTTCGCCCTGCCGTATAAAAGCACGAGCTGAATGAAAAATAGCTTTATAAACACCGCCTCTACCATTGGGCACATTATTTACTTTATCGGCAAAATAGCTTGCCATTGCACCGGCATAGGTATCAGTAAGCTTATCGGTGTTTCCGTATTTATGGTTGCTTTTTTTGATTTTTAATCGCAAATTTTCATACCCAACCCAGTTGTTTTTAAGAACATTTGTCAATTCTTCAAGAGAAAGCTCTTTTTTGTCAAACACAAATTCTTTTACAGCCATAACACTGTCAACCGCACTGGCAAAACCACAGTTAAGCATAGCGTTATTATTGAACTTAACACCACCACCGTATCCGTCTTTGCCGTTTTTCAAAGAAGTTTCAATCGTTGCAGAGTACATAGAAGAAGGATTAACAAATGCCAAGAATCTTTCGGCATCATTAGTGATTTTCATGCTTTGCTCAATGAGATATTCCCATTGCTTTAAAAAGGCAAAATAAAAATCATCAAATGTTTTGATTTCAGATATTTCTCCAGTTTTTATGCCAACCTGTTTTTTAATTCCATCATCATAGCCATTCGTGAACACAAATTCAACCGCTTTTGCTGCATTGACATAGCCTGATGTAGAGCAAACTTCATTTGCTCTGACTCCTGTTTCATAGCATCCTCGAATATCATAATTTATTGCTTCCTCAAACGTTGCCCCATAACCCATAACAGCTTTTATCATGGTAGGTTCACAGCAAAATACAATGCTTGCGTTTTTTCGGCGAATCATATCAAAAGCCTTATTTAAGATTTTTTCGGGTGTATTTCTATTTATCTTTAACTGTATTTTCGGATTGTATATTTCGAGCTTGTCATACACATCAAGTATTTCATAGGACAGCTCGTTGTACTTTGTGTTGCCGTTTAAATCGGTGCCACCCATATAAAAGGGCTGGCCCCAATAGTTGCCTATGGCAGACCACTGCATAAAAAAGTAAGATAAATAATTTCTTATATCCTCTTTTGTGCATTTCCCCGACTCCAGATCATTGTTATAAAATCCGTACAACGTATTATCAAGACCGTTGCCTAGAGAACGAACCTGATAACTGTCTATTGATTCAGATATTATAAAAAATATATAAATAAGCTGTAATGCCTCATAAAAACAAGTTGGATGTCCATCACGAAGATTTTTTAAACACTCAGCTATTTGAGGTGCCTTTTCAAAGGTAAATTTGCAAGCAGTACGATACATTCTGTCAATCAAATCAATGATTGCTGTATACTGAATTTCAATGCCATCGAAAAATGCCTCGGTTTCTTCGGTCATAGTTTTTTTAATGTGCATTTTACGGTATTCTCTTGCTCTTTCACGAATGCCAACAAACCCTAATTCCATTAAAGATTTCCAGTCAGGAACAACATGATCATAGTCTGTCCATATTGTTACTGCACCTGAATTGTTAAAATCATTGGCGCGCTCAATAGTTTCGGAATTTCTTAAGGCGCGTGATTCTTCTCCCCATTTTTCAAAGGTGCTTTTATTCGCTAAACGATTGAGTGAATAAAGACCCACAAAATAATCGTGTTCATTGATATATAACCGTTCATTTTCAAGAACATATTTAATGGCTTTTGCTCTTGCAATCGGGTGAGGTAAGCCTTCGTTCTCCCTTGAAAGCTGTTCAAGCCCTTTCAATAATTCTTCATCACAAAGACCGCTTTCTTTTATATATCCCGTTCCGTGATATGCCATACGGGCAAAAGCATCGAACGCTTTTTCAGGATCGTGATATTTTCGCTCAATAAAATATCTGTCTGCAGAATTAATCATACAATCTCCACCTTTCAAGTACATTTTAGAACAAAAAGAAAGAAAAAACAATGAAGAAAAAGAAAAACTTGACTTTTTAGAAACTAAAATATATAATAAAAATGGTGATTATATGATTCATTTTATGAAACAGGATTTTATTATTGATAAAATTGAACTTGCATGTTTGGTAAAAGCCGGAAAAGGTTCAATGATTCACAAAAACAGAGCAAGTCATGGATTGGCTCTGTTTTTAGGGGGTGAGAGAACCTTCTGTTTTGATGAAAAAATTTTTAAGGTTACCAAAAACACAATCGTGTATTTTCCAAAAGGTTCAAACTACACAATTAAAGAAAAGGAGACTTCCGATTGCTATGCAATCAACTTTCAAATGCCTGTTAATATGAAATTTGAGCCATTTGTATTTAAAATAAAAAATCTTAACACATATTTGGAAAGCTTTAAAAACAGCCGAAAAATATGGAATAAAAAATCTACGGGTTATTTTTCAAAAGTTAAAGCAGAGCTTTACAACATAATTTACAATATGCAAGCAGAATATGTTATTCCATACAGCAATTCTTCCGTCATTCAGCCTGCTGTTGAGTATATCCACGAAAACTATTATAAAGAAAATATAAGTGTTGTGCATCTGGCTTCACTCTGCAATATTAGTGTTGTGCATTTAAGGAACTGCTTTATTAAGAGTTTTGCCGTATCGCCCGTTAAATATATAAATTCACTTAAGTTAACGCGTGCAAAAGAGCTAATTGAGTCAGGAATGTATACCGTTGGCGATGTTTGCTTCTTATCCGGCTATAATGATGAAAGCTATTTTTCCCGTGAATTTAAAAAGTCTTTTAAAAAATCACCAAAAGAATATGCAAAAGCATCCCGCAAATAGCAGGATGCTTTTGTTGTTATTTGATTTTCTCTGCCTCACCCAACATATTCTCTATAAATATCCCATAACCTCTCGTCGGGTCGTTGACAAAAACGTGGGTAACTGCACCTATCAGTTTGCCGTTTTGAACTAAAGGCGAACCCGACATGAGTGATGTCAATGAGGGACAACAAATTTTATGCCTTGGTTACAGATGTACTTGTTTTTGAGGCAATATAATCAATTATTTCATTGATTTGTCCATCTGTTTGCATTGGAATTTCAAGCGGTTGTTTTCCTAATGCCAAGTACTTATTTTCGCCAAAAGCGTGATAAGACTCTATTTCTATTCCGATAATTGATGTAAGAGTATTTGCTAGTTCACATATTTTGTCATAGTTTTCTTTTCTGTCATTATACCACGGAATTACAGGACAGCGAAGAATTATATCTTTTTTCAACTCATTTAGTAAAGATAAGTTTTTCTGTATCAGTATATTATTTGCTCCGGTATAAGATTTATGTAACTTTGGATTACTTTCCTTAAAATCAAACAGAAACAAATCGGTGTATTCTGCAATTTATTTTATTTTATCGCTATCGGCAAAGCCACAGGTTTCTATAGCAGTATGCAGATTGTGTTCTTTTGCTTGACTTTCGGGATTATGACACCATTCACAACGCAGAGGACACCCTTTAAAAAGCACGGTTGTACGTATGCCCGGTCCGTCATTTACGCAAAATTTCTGAATATTGAATATTTCTCCTGAATTATGATTCTTCATATTCTACTCTTTCTATAAATTCCTGCTTTGTTTTTTCTGAAAATCTGTTGAAATAATTACTATATCCACCGATACGGACAATGAGATTTTCGTGGTTCTGTGGGTTTTTAACAGCGTCTTTTAACATCTTTGAATTTAGTGAATTTACCTGCATTTGCAATCCCCCATTAAAAAGGTAAACCTTTATAAGTTCAGCAATTTCTTTTTTATTGTTTTTTACCATACTTGTGCTGAAATTTATATCCAGAGGCTGACCGCCGTAAAATGTGTGCTGAGGAAGTTTGGATGCCGACAAAATCAAAGAGGTAGGCTCTTTTTTTCTTACACTGTTTGATGCACCTGCGTTTTTGGCAAAAGGTGTACCGGAAAGTCTACCGTCAAAGCCTGCACCCCAACAATTCCCGTAACTAACATTTGCATCAAGTGTATGCAATGACGGACAAAATACTATGTTGTCGTGATTTTTGCTTCTGATTACTTTCTGAAGTATTTCCGCAATTTTTACCGCATACAAATCCGCTTCTGAATTCTGACCGAATTTGGGGCATTTAAGTATATCTTCTCTTATATTTTCATATCCGTTAAAATTATTTTTAATAGCTTCGCATAATTCAGACAGTGTATATTTTTTCTCCTGAAACACCAACTTGTCAATAGCACAAATACCATCGGAAACATTTATCATGCCCATACACTCAACAGTTACATTATGATATTTTGCTCCGAATACTCTATCGCAATGCTTTTCTATACATCCTTTTGTTAGAATGGACACAAATGGATCAGGGTCTGTTTTTTCGCTAAACGATGCTTTAGCTTCATATGATTTCACACAAATATCAAACAAGTATTTTGTTGATTTCTCAAAGAATGCATATAACTCATCTATATTTTTAATGTTGGAAATACCGGGTACAGTAAAATCTTTATGTACAATTTTTCCGCAATTGACCGTTGCCTCCAAAACTGCAGAAACAGAAAATACGCACCCCCACATACTGTTAAACTCTTCTCCGGCCAAGCTTATTCCCATACAGCTGTTATTTGAAAATTCTTTTGCTATATCATGCGATATTCCTTTTTCTTCAAGAGCATTTATGCAGGAATTCACACCATAAAATGTGGGTTGTCCCATGGAAAACAGCTTTTCGTCAATAAGCATATTCCAAATGTTTTCAGAAATGTTCTCTGATATCTTTGCACCAAGAATAGGTCCCGGCATCGAAAATTCTTTCTGACACTCTATGATAAGTTCAGAAAGTTCGTTATATTCAGCACCGACATTCAAAAGGCAGGCACCGTCTGCATAGTTGTTCAGGAGCTGATAAAAGTTATAAAGTATTTGCTGTGCCTCTTTTTTTGTCATTCCATTTGACATGGATTTTATATAGTACGGATATACATATTGGTCAAATTTTCCCAGCGAAATACTGTACCATGCATTTTCAGCAAGTGGTAGCAAAAAGTGTATGATCCATATTGATTGAATTGCTTCTCTGAAATTACGAGCAGGATAAAAGGGAACCTGCAAAAGAGCATTTTTTATGATGCTTGCGTTTTTTAAATTTTCATTTTTCTCTGCCACAAATATCATTTTTTCCACAAATAATTTTGTAGATTTCAAAACATCATTCATTGCTGAAAGATATTCATTATCGGGTGAATTTTTCAACTCATTCTCTATTTTTTCCTGATATGCCGAAAGTCCGTTGTTAAGAATGTATTCATAATCCACAAGAGTATGACCTTTATCTACATTAGTTGAGCTTCCGTAGAGCCTGGGAGCGTCAATAATTTTTTTGACATCTTCATTTAGTATGCTGTCAGAAAACTGTTTGTTTTCGTAATTGTTAGTGTTATTGAATTTAAACCACCCGAAAATCTCATCATCATCCGTCAGCTCGAAAGACAGATTTTCTGTTTCCAGTCTGAATATTTCAGATGCTCTTTTTACGGGTGATAAATTGTTTAAATAGTCATAGTGTTGGTTTGTTACATAATTGTATATAGAATAATCACATAAACTCAATATTAAATCATTCCTTTCGTTTCTCAGTTCACCCGTTCGATTACAGCATCTTGTATTGTTTCGTCAAGCCTTGTAAACTGCGTACTGTAACCGCTGATTTTGACTAAAAGTTCTTTATGCTCCGACGGATTTTCTTTCGCTTTTTTCAGTAAGTGTGAATTTACTGTATTTATTGCAATATGATACCCTCCTGCTTTAAAAAATGTTTTAATCAATGTAGCAAGTATATTTTCTTTTTCAACTTCTTTTTTATTCAAGCTAATCATAACGGGACACCCATTAGGAAAATATTGTACAGCTACATTTGCACACGATAACAAAACCTCTGTTAAAGTATCGGTGTGAGGTGTAGCACATGGCATAATACCATATGACAACAGTTCTCCCTTTTTTCTTCCGTTAATTGTTCCGCAGTAATCTCTCTGCCATATATCAGCAGTAAACCAAAATAATGCCGGCAAAGAAACAATATTATCGCCCAAGGGATGCTTTTGAATTACATTTCCAATAAATTCAGAGATATCCTTTGTCAGTAAATTGCTCTCATCACTGTTAGAACCGTAGTGATTTTCCAAGCCCACTATTCTGTTATATAAAGAATCATCTTCAAAATTTTTTTCGGCTTGTTCGATAAGATAATGAATAGTTGTATAATCCTCATCAAACACAAGCTTTTTTATGGTGTATAGACTGTCAATCAGGATACCGATTCCTAAAATATTTATTCCAAATAAATATTTTTCACGGTTTAACACACAACTTGCAAACGGAGATACTCTATTCATATCATAATTTGCAGTATTCTTAAATTTGGGCAGCAAAGTGTTTGCATAATAATCTGTAAAATAGTTTTTGAACGAATCAAGAAAGTCTTTGAATGAAGAGTAAATACTTTTTTCCTCCAAAAACTTATTGAATGAATCATACAAGTTAAATGCAGTTGCAACTGTGTTGGAAAATACACCTTGTGGAGTTGCTTCATAACAACCTACAATTCCGTAATTTGTTGCTGTTTCATCATCAACCCCCAACATTTTCAATCCTTCAATGATAACAGCATCGTTAAAATACGCCGGCATACCTCCGCCTTTTAAAACAAGCTCGGTCGCTTTATCAATAATATCGGTACTTGTTGTTTTTGACACCCTTAAGGCAATGGAAGGCTGACGCATATAAATTTGAGTCTGTGCCTCTATAAATAATGCAGTCAATTCGTTTTCAATATTACCGCCTACGGTCAACATGGTTGATTCATCACCCTCAGAAACTTTTATATAAAATGCCATTATAAGTTCTTTTGCTTCTTCAGGAGTGAGAATAGAATTCTCTATGTCTCTTTTATAATACGAATGCAGGTAAGAATCCATTCTGCCAAATGATATTGCTGCACTGCCTGCTTCTGTTTCCAGAAAACACTGAATAAACCAAACGAATTGCAAAGCCTGGCGAAAGCTTACAGGTGGATTTTCTGATATATATTCACAATCGCTTGCAATGGTTAAAAGTCTTTCTTTGTCATCACACTGTGATGATTCGGCGGATTGCCTTGCGATTTTTGCGTATGATTTTATGTATTCCGCAAAAGCATTTAATGTTGTTTTTATGCTACGTTTATCTGTACTTGTACAAACTTCTTTCAATTTTCCTTTGATGCCCTTTTTTAAAAAATCTTGAAAATCAGCTATAAAATGTCCTGCATTTCGGGGGGTGACAGTATTTGGTATATTTGACTGCCACCTCCAATGCCAGTTTGTCCCAACGATACATTCTTTTTCGTATATTTCAGCCGGAAAAGATTTTGCAAAATAAAGATAAAAATTACTATATAAACTCCACTTGTTTTCCTTATCAATTTCTTTATCAGAGATATATTCCTTATAAAGATTGCAGACTAACTCCTTGTGTAACATTCTTTTTTGATCAAACATACACAAATGTTGATTTTTTAAAAAATCCAATTTATTCACAAATAGCACCTGCCTTTTCTGAATTTCCTAAATTTGCCGAAACTTCATCAGCAATATTTTTTAAATGCTTAAATTTTTCCCGGATTAAAGAGTCGATACCATCATAAAGCGTCAGGCTTGAAATACCAATAGTTGCTACTACATTTCCTGCGTAATCAAAAACAGGTACTGCAATACAAATTATGCCTTTGGCAAACTCTTCATTATCAATAGCAAAACCTGCTTTTTTTATCTTATCAGCTTCAATAATAAAACTATCAAAATCCGTAATGGTATTTGTTGTTCTTTTGTCAACCGGAATATTAAAGTAATTCTTTATCTCATCTGTATCGGAATAGCTTAGAAGGATTTTACCGGGGGCAGAACAGTTAAGTGGGTATTCTCCACCTATACACCCATTAATTCTGACTTCCTTTGTGGAATCATAATGTAAAAGATAAAGGACGTTTCTTTCGTTTTTAACCCCAAGATAGACAGAATCACCAAGCTCATTATTTAACTGTTCTATGTAAGGAGTTGCAATTTTTGCAATGCTGTTATTATTAACATAACCTGATATAAGTGAAAAGGGACGGAGCGTTAATCTGTATTTTTTTTGAGTATTATCACTCATATAAATCCAATTTTTCTCGAGCAAAGCTTCCAACACCCTTGAAACAGCATTTTTATTTATATTAAGAGCATTGCTAATATCAGCAATACCGATTTCATGGTTTTTCTTTGAGAAAAATTCTATTATTTCCAAAGCGTAATCTACAGCAGGAGCTTTAGACAACTTTATCACCTCGTAATATATTTATTCTACAATTATAAGTATATCACATAAAGATATATATGTCAACAAAAATGCTCACTTATATAAAACAAGTGAGCATTTATCTTATTTGTTTTTCTCTGCTTCAGTTAACATATTCTCAATAAATATCCCATATCCCTTGGTCGGGTCGTTGACAAAAACGTGAGTAACTGCACCTATCAGTTTGCCGTTTTGAACTAAAGGCGAACCCGACATACCACAAACGATACCGCCGGTCTGTTTTAAAAGCGACGGGTCTGTGACCTCTAAAATCATACCTTTTGTGGTATAGAGACTGCTTTTGATGACTTTTTTGATATTTACGGTGTAAGGCTTTACTTCATCGCCTGAGACGGTGGAATAGATAACCGCCTCCCCTTCCTGCACCTCTTGGTGTGTGGCAACGGGAATTTCCAAGCCCTCAAAACGTAAAAACTCAAAATAAGCCCCTGTTTTGCTGTTGGAAAGCATTTCACCGAGATAGCCGTTTTCGTCTGCAAAACTGCCGTTTAAAGCCCCGGCTTTGCCGTTTTTACCTTTATCCACAGATGTAACGTATGCTTTATATGCGCGCCCCCTTGCAGGTATAAGCATAAGTCCTGTTTCTGTGTCTGTAATGCCGTGTCCCAAGGCTACGGCATGATTGGTTGCAGGATCAAAGCATGTTACTGTACCGAGTCCTGCAATGGAATCTCTAACCCATATACCTGCTCTGTAAATACCGTCTTTTCCTACAGCAGGTTCTAATCGGATATTTAAGGATTCCTTGCCCCGACTGACCGAAAGCATCACTTCTGTTTTGCCCTGCAGGCAATCTGCAAACTGTTCATAGGCTGTAATATACTTACCGTCCACATGCGTGATATAGTCCCCAACCTTAAGACCTGCTTTTTTAGCAGGTTCTTTTTTACCGTCCGTGGTTTCAACGTCAGACAATTTCAGCACATGTATGCCTTTTGTATACAGCTTTACACCAATTACCTGCCCGCCTAAAACAACCGTTTTGTTTTCGACTGACGAGACCTGCTCAGCAGCCGAAACTACAAAGAGGCGGGCAACTGCTGCAGCAAGAACAGCGCAAGTAAAAATTTTAACCGACTGTTTTTTCATTTTCCCACCTCACGCTATTATCTTAAGCAGAGGCGCACAAAAAATGCTGAAATTTTTTACGCCTTAAAACAGTTTTTTGAATTTATTCCAAAGCTCAACGCTTTTAAACTTATAAACTACTTTTGAAGAATCGGATGTAACCAGTTCGTATTCTTCTTTAGATAGCACTTTTTTCATTTTATCCCGATTGGTTTCGGTGCTTAAATCAGAAAAACAAAGAGGCGGATACATCACACACCACCAGTTTTGTCCTTTTGCGTTTCCGATTTTTATTTTTAACGCAACATACTCACCTGCAGGAAAAGTAATACCGTCATATTCCTTTGTCGGGAAGTTTTCTTCACAAAGTTCGGCTTTAACATCCGTTTTAAAGGTATGTCTGATGTCTGATTCAATTTGGGGAATATTCCGAAACACTTCTTCTAACGCTTCTGTTCTGTTTTCTGCCGACAACACTTCCCCATAATTTTTCAAAACAAAATCACGAATTTGTAATTTTTGTGCCTGATCTTCTTTAGAATCGCTGTTTGCGATTATATGCAGACGCACTATAGAATCCTTCAGACCGCCGTGCACGGTTTCTAAATGCATAACACTCAAAAAAATAACCAAAATAAAAACAGCAACCCGGACTTTCTTCATTTTATCACCTCAGAAAGTAGGATTGCCGTTATTTTTTACTTTTATACTATTGTATTTTTAAAATCTCGTTTTGGTCACTTCTGCATAGCGGACAATTTTACGCAAAGCATTTCTGGCTTTATACGCGTCCTTCATATTTTCAAAAATACCAAAAACGGTCGGACCGCTTCCGCTCATAACCGCGTTAATAGCACCGCACTCTTTCATGATACCTTTGATTTCATTAATGATGGGATGCTTGTTTGCCGTAACCAACTCCAGAACGTTAGAAAGTTTAGATGCAATGCACGGAATATCTTCGTTTTCAATAGCGGAAATCATCCCGCTCGTGTCCGGATGCTCTATAATTTCCATAGCATCAATTTCCCTGTACACCTCAGGCGTGCTTACACTGAAATTCGGCTTTGCCAGCACAAGAATCATGCGTGGCAGGTTTGCAATGCGTTCCAAATCACAGCCAATGCCTCTCGCAACCGCAGTGCCACCTAAAATACAGTACGGCACATCTGCACCGATTTTTTCACCGATTGCCATCAGTTTTCTTTTGCCCACATTGGTTTCGGTAAGCTTGTTCAGTGCTTTCAAAACACCTGCTGCGTTACAGCTTCCACCTGCTATTCCTGCTGCCACCGGCAGATTTTTTTTGATATGAATCTCTACCCCACACTTTTTACGGGGAAACGCCTCAAAAAAGCACTGTGCTGCCTTATAGGCGGTATTCCGGTTATCGCAAGGCACATAAAATTTATCCGATGTCAAACGAATTTCATCATGGTCATCCGTTATGGTAACGGTAACCTCATCAAACAAAGAAACCGTCTGCATAATCATTTCCACTTCATGATATCCGTCCTCGCGCACACCCAGAACATCTAACGTCAAATTGATTTTCGGATATGTGCGCACCGTCATGCTTTTCATGCTTTCAACTCCCTTAAAATGCGGTTTTTGGATTTTGTAACTTCGTAAACAGCCTTTTCTATATCCAATGTTTTATATTCACCGTTTTCATAAACAACTGCACCGTCTATCATGGTTAAGATTACATCTTTTCCGCTTCCGGCATACACCACATTGTTTAAAACATCATGTACCGGTTGCATAGAAGGTGTACTTAAATCAAGAACAATCAGGTCAGCTTTGTTACCCACCTTTAAAGCACCGCAATCGGTACGTTTTTGTGCAAGTGCACCGTTTAAGGTTGCATATTTCAAAACTTCTTTGGCAGGGGTTACGGTGGGATTGTATCTGACGCCTTTATTCAAAATAGCACAGAGCTTGATTTCTTCAAACATATCTAAATTATTATTGGAAGAACAACCGTCTGTACCTAAAGTAATGCGTATACCTTTTTCCTGCATTTTGGGAATGTCAGCAACACCGCTTGCAAGTTTTAAATTGCTTACGGGATTGTGTGCCGCAAATACACCACAGGAAGATAAGATATCCATATCCTCCTCTGACAGCCATACACAATGTGCCGCAACGGTATGATTTTCAAACATGCCCGCTTCATAAAAATAACGAACGGGAGACACACCGTATTTTGCCACACATTCATCCACTTCCGTTTTGGTTTCACTTAAATGAATATGCACCGAACAGTTGTTTTCTTTGGCAAATTCCGCAACGGCTTTTACAATATTTTGGTTGCTGGTATACACCGCGTGTACACTTTTTTCCACCTGAATTCTGCCACCGTTTGCACCGTTAAACTTTTCAGACATTTCCATCTCTTCCAGATGATTGCGGTTTTTCTCAAAGGGTGTATCATCAAATGCCATTAAGCCGTTGGAAAGATTCACTTTAAAACCCGTATCCAAATGGGCAGACAGTACGGCATTCATGTGCCCGTACATATCTGTTACCGAAACAGTACCTGTACGCATCATTTCCGCATCTGCCAAAACAGTGCCCCAGTAACAGTCATTATCGGTCAACTTGCCTTCAAAGGGAAAAATATGGTTATTAAGCCATTCCTGCAAATTCATATCCTCGGCATATCCGCGCAAGAGGGTCATAGGCGAATGTCCGTGCCCGTTGAACAAGCCATTCATCAAAAGCTTATTCTTTCCGTCGTACACTCTGCCGAAATCAGATGCGTTTTGGGGCATACTTTCCCCGATATAGGTGATTTTTTCATTTTGCACACCCACATACATATTTTCTTTTCCGTTTAACGCATCATCTATGATGGTAATGTTTTTGAATAACATAAAACGCTCCTTTAAAATTCAAGCAAAAATATATTGCCCGCACCGTCGCCGTAATGGCAATCATCACCTATAAAATCAATCATTTCCGGCTCGTAGATATACCCCATCTCCAGCAAATTCACATATAAAATCTGCTCTTTTTTGCCGGGATCAATCACGCGGATTGCAGGTATTCTTTCCTTGTTACTTTCAAAACCCTCTGTAGAATAAATCAACCCCTTGTGGCAGGTTGCACCCTGAATAAACTGATGATATGGACAGTCAAAATAATCCAAAATATCTTCTTTAGTTAAAACCACTTCGGGAATGTTTAATTTTTCGTCTGTTGCACCGTCAGTCACAGCAGGAAGTCGGAATGAAAAATAGCGGGTTGTTCTTGTTTGGTCACGCATTACAAACGCGTGCAAAATATTCTTTTCGGTATCTATTACAAAGTTCCCGTAAGGTCGAAGGTCCTTTTCGGTCATCCAAAGTTCTGTGTCGGTCACAAACCCCACTCTTATTTTCTGCACAAGTGTGGTTTTAAATTCGTTGCCGTCCCTTTGCAGACGGTACACAAGACAAACACCTTCCATACGGTCTGCCTCATCCCGACAATTATTATACATATTGGTGTAAAGGAGCGGAAATTCGTCTCCATCTTCAAAATATGTATTACTAAACATTACCGCGTTGTTGTGCGGCTTGATTTCATCACATCTGTCCAGGAAAAATTCGGAAACTTTTTCAATTTTGCCGTCTGAAAGATTTGTTGCATCATATACTACACAACGACTGCTTGCAAAAAAGTCAAACAAAAAACCATTATAAAATACGCCGTCCTGACGGCCTTTTTCCACCTGCACAAGTTTTGTAATTTTCATTTTGTATTCCTTCCTTAGATTCAGCAAGTAATCTTGCCCGGATTTAATATATTCTTTTCATCAAACACCTTTTTAATGCCCTGCATCAATGCAATCGGTGTGTTGCCGTACAAATCTTTCAGGTATTCTTTTTTAGCATAGCCGATACCATGCTCGCCGGAAACCAATCCTCCAAGTTCTTTTGCCTTTTCATACATACGGTCAAACGCAACGGTAAGCACCTTTTCCCAATCCGACTGCTCCAAAGCATCGCGGCAGATATAGATATGTAAATTTCCGTCGCCTGCATGACCAAAGCTCGGGATACGGACATTCAATTCTTCTGCAAGCTTGTGGGTAAATTTAATAAATTCATCCACTTTATTTACGGGGACAACTACATCGCATTCGTCCATTTCGGTGGTAGATGCTTTAATTGCTTCCAAGAAAGCACCGCGCGCCGACCAAACAGCTTTTTTCCGCTCTTCGGTATCTACAATGTACACATCCAGTGCACCGATTTCCAGACACAAATCCGCAACGCATTTCATGTCTGCTTCCACCTGCTCATCGGTATTGCCGTCAAAGGTCAGCAAGATATAGGCATCATTTTTTGTATCAGGAAATTTTTTACCCAGATAGCTTTCGGAAAATAAAATGGTGTCGCGGGACATGTATTCAATTGCTGTGGGTGTTACCTTGGTGCGGATAATTTTCGGGACCGCTTCAATGGCACTTTTCATATCCGGGAACGGAACCAAAAGACTTACCGAAACCTTTGGCAACGGCACAAGCTTTAATACCGCTTCTGCGATAATGCAAAGGGTACCCTCCGAGCCGATTACCAAATCCTTTAAGCTGTAGCCAGAGCTGTTTTTGGCAACCTTACCGCCCAAAACAACAATTTCACCGTTGGGCATAACAACTGTCAATGTGCGCACGTAATCACGAGTAACTCCGTATTTTACCGCACGCATCCCGCCTGCATTCGTGGAGATGTTTCCACCGATGGTAGCAGATTTCTCACCCGGATCAGGCGGATATAGAAAATCATTTTCCTCTGCAAAAGCCGCAAGCTCCATTAAAAGCACACCGGGCTGTACGGTAACAGTCATGTTTTCGGTATCTAACTCCAAAATTTTATTCATCTGTGTGGTTTCCAGCAAAATTCCGCCTTCCACAGGCACTGCTGCCCCTACAAGACCGGTACCGCTTCCACGCACCGTTACAGGAATGCTTCTTTCAAAGGCGAGCTTCATAACAGCGGAAATCTCTTCGGTAGAATGCACACGAACCAACACTTCGGGCATTTTTTCAATACTACCCAATTCATCATGAGCATAGTCGGGACTGATAGCATCTCCGTAAAGCACATTTTCTGTACCTAAAACAGCACTAAGCTTTTGAATATCTTCGGTCGTGACCTTATTATACATTTCCCTGCACCTCCTTAATCTTTGCAATCAATTGCGGTACGATTTCGTTTACATCCCCCACAATTGCATAGTGTGCCACGTCAAATATCGGGGCGGATTTATCGCTGTTAATCGCAACAATACATTCTGAGGATTTCATACCTGCAGCAAACTGTACCGCACCCGAAATACCAAGACAAATAATAAATTTAGCATTTACCGTTCTGCCCGATAACCCAATCTGGTGCTTTGCATCAAAGATATTGCTTTCAACCAACGGTCTGCTGCAGGCAACTACACCACCAAGCAAAGAGGCAAGCTCTTCTGCCATTTTGCGCATGCCTTCACCCGATGCACCTCTGCCGATTGCAACCACCACATCCGCTTCGGAAATATCAATGTCGGTGGGCTTGTTTTCGGAAGATAGAACTTTGATTGCAGAGATCAGTTTTTCGGATGCAATTTCCATTTTAACAATTTCACCCGTTGCGTTTTGTGACGGTTCAGGCTCGGAAAATACTTTATAACGGGCTGTACAGAACTGCGGTCTTGTGTCAGGCGAAATAATTTGCGCCATGATGTTACCGCCAAACGCCGGGCGGATTTGTACAAGATCGGTATTTTCTTTCATTTCAAGCACGGTGCAGTCGGCAGTAAGACCTGCTCTGCATCTTGCGGCTACTCTTGGCGCTAGCTGTCTGCCTAAATTGGTTGCACCCACAAGCACCGAGGACGGTTTGATTTTTTCAATAAAATCACAAAAAGCCGCAGTGTACGGTTCAATTTTAAAATCTTCAAAAGCCGGGTTGTCATAAACAAACACCTTGTCTACACCGTAGTGTAAAAGCTTTTGAATACTGTTTCCTAAATTGTTGCCGATTACAAGTGCATACACCGGATGCCCCGTAACAGTCGCAAGTTCTTTCGCTTTTCCGCAAAGCTCGTATGTAACGCGGTGAATCTTATCTCCGCAATGGTCTACATAAACCAAAATACCGCGCCATAAGGATTTGTCTACCGAAGCTTTTACTTCTTCAACATATTCAATAACGCCGTTTCCTTTTTTAACACACATTTTGCACATTTTGCATGCAGAGGAAATGTCTAATTTTCCATCTGTATAGGAAATCGCCGAGAAGGGACATAACGCGCAAAGTGCTTGTGCGTTTTCTCCGGTAACCATATTTTGATTGATAATCAGTTTTCCCATTTTTCTCGCCTCCTATATCAGCTTTCGTCCGCGAATCAGTGAAAACAGCGCCTCGGTCTGTTCTTCTGCTGAGCCGGTAAACGCACATTTTTCCGTATTTTTCTCAGGTGGGAAAATACGTTCTACCTGGGTTGCAGAACCAGAAAGTCCGTAGTTGTCCGGATTTTTGTCTTCAAAATCGTCAAAAGAAATAAATCGAACCATATCATCGGTTACGGTTTGCTTTACTTTATAGGACGGCAGGCGCGGCGAATTGATATCGCCGTCAACAGACAGCAGGCAAGGCATTTGAACGGCCATCTGCACATTTTTCTCGTCCAGCGATGCGGATAAGGTGATTTCATTGTTTTCAATTTTTTCAATAGACAACACATTTGCAACATTCGGAATGTGCAAAAATTCAGCTACTTCTGCACCAACCTGTGCGGTATCACCGTCGGTGGTCTGCTTGCCGCAAAGAATCAAATCAAACTTTCCAGCCTTACGGATTCCCTGCGAAATGGTGTATGCTGTAGCAAGTACATCTGCGCCTGCAAATTTGCGGTCGCTCAAAACCGTACCACACTTAGCACCCATGCAAATGGATTCTACAATCACAGTCTTTGCCTGTGGCGGTCCCATGGTAATGGTTTCCACCGTTCCGCCATATTTTTGTGTGAGTGTTAATGCAAGCTCAATTGCATATAAATCATACGGATTCATTTTGCTTTGTACACCGTCTCTTTTCAAAACGCCGGTCACCGGATCAACCTCAACATTCGATGAGCCGGGCACCTGCTTGATGCATACCAGAATATTCATTTTACCCCTCCTGTTTGTTTTGCCTATCTTTCTAATTTACAGTATACCACAACTGAAAAATAAAAACAATACAAAAACGCGACAAAATTGCCGCGTTTTTTTGTATATTTTATTGTCTATCGAACTTTTCGATTTGTTTAAACATTGCTTCATCCGAAGCATAAGCTTTATCACCGATGATTACAAATCTGTCGGGCACCCAGGTTACAACCTTACCCAAGCCCTCGGAAATGGCACGGACAGGTACTAAAGTTCTGTCATTTTCCACATATGCCGGTGCGTCCAATTGTACTTCGTTGCCGTTTACATACATCTTGTCACTGTTGACCTTCAACACCACCTTGTTTCCGCTTAATTCAATCACAATTTCTTCGGTAGCATCAATATAGGAAACCGTTGCACCTAAGGATTCTGCGATAAACCGAACAGGCACCATGGTTCTGTCATTTACGGTTTTGGGGCGTACATCCGGGTTGTTTGCATCCACCGAAAGCTTTTCGCCGAAAGTCCATACATAGCGGTCATTCAGTTCTAAAATGAGCACCTCCTCGATGTTTAACATATCCACAGACGAAATTGCCGCCGCAGAAGCACGAAGCAGACCGCCATACTCTTTGTCAATGGTAACTGTAACCTTGTCGCCTGCTTTCAAAGCTTCTTCGCCTAAAATCATCCAGCCTGCATCTCCGGTTGTTAAATCTATGCCGGTTTCGCCCTTCTTTTCGCCGTTTACACTATAATATACATGGCAGTTTTTGCCGGTATTATCGTGTATCAGTTTAAAGAAGCGGATATGATATGTGCCGTCTGCAGGCACCTCAATTTCAAAGGATGCAGATGCCGGACCGTCTTCCTCATAGGAATAACAGGTTTTACTGTTCAGATAGCCCGCAAGAGAGCTGTTATTCCATTTTCCCTCAGATGTAAAGCCTGCGTCGTGAATGGTCTGCACATACATTTCACCCAAGGATACATTTTTGAATTTGGTGGTATACGGAATATGTTTTTCCACCACTTCGCCACTTGTTGCATAGAAGCTCGGGTTATCCATCAGCATCCACTGTCCTGCTTTTGCGTCCGAAATAATTTCAATTTTTACATGATTGTCTTTTACCACAACGCCGGGCAGTTCAATTTTGGTCATCTTGTCTGTCTGCGGAATAGCCACTTCCATAGTCCTGTCTCCGTCAAAGCCGGAGATTACCACTTTGGATTCGTTCTGATCGCCGGAGGACATTACATATGCCTCAAAGTTATATGTAGCATTGGGAATATGATAAAGTCTCTGATAGGTGGTTACCTTGTAGTCCTCTTCGGAACGATGTGCCAGTACATGGTTGCCGCCTACCGCATATTCGTCATTTCTTTCCAGTAAGCTTGCATCGATACTTCCGGTTTCGCCCCAGGCAAGGGGTGTTTGCAAAGCAACCGGAGTTGTACCGAATTCGGGATTCTGATTGTACTCAAATTCACTTGCGCCAAGCAGGTTAATATCCTTTAAAGGCATTGCATAGTAACGCACATAATCAAAGGAATTCACTTGAGGTAACAATGCTTTGTCCGCCTTTGTATCACCGGTTTCCCAGGCAAGGGATGTAATCCACAGGAACTGCTGCGCATAATGAAGCTGTGCTTCTTCACCGTCTTTACTCCATACCAGTTCGCCATCTACATAAAAATTCAGGCGATTAGGCAACCATTCAAAAGCATAGATATGCTCTACACTTGTATCAAAGCCTTCCATAATCTGATTATAAAAGCCCAGCTTTGCACCGATTGGACAGTAGTAGTTACATGCCACATACGGACGGTCGGAGTTGAATTCAAAATCAATTTCCTGGGTATGAATTTTACGGAAATCCTTTGTGTATTCACTCGCACTTCCACCATGTAACCAGAATGCAGAGTGTACACCGCCGGTCACATTCATCATACTTCCTTTAAATTCATAGTAGCCGTAACCAAACAGTTTATTGGAAATGATACCACCACCGGTTATGGTTTCGGTACCGTTTATATTTTTATATTCAATATCATGATACATTCTGCCGTCATGGGTATAAACGTTTGCCGCTAAATTCTTGCCCCCACTCTTTTCATCCAGACGGTAATGCCAGATGTCCTGGTCAATGGGTGCATCAAATTCGTCTGCAAACAAAAGGGTGTACTTGTCATTGGGTGCACCGGCTATCTGCTTTAAGCTATCCTCCCTTGCACCATCTGCCACATACGGCTTAACAGGTGTTCTCGGGTCTACCGGAACATCCTCAGTTTTCACAACCTCCTGCACCTCGCCTGCAGCTTTCTCGGTAGGTACGATTTTAATGGCGCTACCGCGGACAATACCGACATTATTGGTAAGAATAACCGATTCATTGCCATCACCTTTAAAATCATAAACACCCATCAGACTCCAGCCTGCTTCTGTGTTTGTGCCATATCTCTGCTTTAAGGTTAAAGCATCTGTTTTACCATTGTGTTTTACCGTAAGGTCGATGTTGCTTATATTTTTAGTATGTGCCATTACCCAGAAATACACTTCGTAATTGCCTTCCTTAACAGAAGGTACTTTAAAGGTCATGGTTTTGCCTTCCCCTTCGGAATATATGTGACCATTACCGTCATAACCCGGAACTGCACTGGATTTTTTCCATTCACCGGTAGTTTCGGTATACGGGATAACCGTTTCATTTGCAAAGATTTCTGTTGTAAGACCTTCCGAAAGCGCAGGTTTTGTCTCTTCGATTACAGGGGGTTCGATTTTTTCATCTTCCTTTTCAGGTGCTGCCGGTACATCGCTTACCGCATCATTGGTGGGCACAAGCTTAATGGCACCTGCACGCATAATCCCGCCGGGATGGGTTGTAGATGCCTTTTCAGCGCCGGACCCTGCAAAATCAAACACACCGCAGTCTACCCAGCCGGGTCCTGCCGTTTCACCTTCGGCAAGCTTTGCACTCAATTCTACTGCAGACACTTTTCCGTTGTGACTGATGTCTACCGTGAATTTTTTACACTCTTTCACATGTGGCATAAGCCAGTAGAATACACGATAGTTACCTGCTTTAATATCTTGAATCAAATAAGTCGCGGTATCCCCTTTGTTGCCGGAATAAATATGCTGTCCGCCATCATAATTTTTTACCGCGCCGGATTCCTTCCACTCGCCTGTGGTTTCACTGACCGGAATAATAATTTCTCCCGATACTGTTTCAACAGAATAAGCATATTCTGTTGCAGCCGATGCCGCAAGCACCGAAACACTTCCGCACAGCATGCAAAACACAAGAAGTAAGCATATTGTTTTTTTCATCGTTTTATCCTCCATTTGCTGTTCTTGGTTATATTGTAACACAAACAACCAAAAAACGTATAGGATAATTTATTTTAAAAATTGTAAAATGTGGCACTTTAGCAAATTTGTGCAATAATTATATTGACAGTTTTTTTCAAGCATGCTAAACTTAACTTAAGGAAAACACTTATAAAGGAGCGATAATTTTGGAAAGTATTCAAGCCATTAAAAGCTACTGTGATTATTTAAAAACCAAAGCAAACTTGTCCATTACAGTTCACTTTTTCCACTCGGACAGACAAGCAAAAGCTGTCCTTGCCCCTTTACCTATACCGCAAGTACATTTCAATCCTTATTGTACCTATTTAAAACAAGCCTGTGGTTTACACGCAAAGTGTCTGAAATGTCAGGAAAAAGCCTTAAAAAAATGTGCGGAGCATGGTGCTTTTTCCGGAGTGTGTCACGCAGGCATATTTGAGTATGTGTACCCAATAAAATACAACGGGAAGCATGTTGCAATATTAAGTGTGGGCGAATACAGAGCAATAAATTTCGATACATATCTGAAAAAGATATGTAAAGAAAACAAGCTGAACACAAAAGAGCTTTCCGAGTACAGTACCACTTTAAAAACAGAAATTCCTCCCAAAGAAGAGATTGACACTTTAATCATCCCGTTGCTTTCCATGATCAAACTGGTTACAGCCGTAACCACCGAAAGCATACCAGCCGTAAAGCAGAACTCTTTCGCCTCCGTTTTATCCTACTGCAACCGCTTTTACACAAAAAAAATCACCACAGAAATTTTAAGCAAAAAATATTTTTACAGTCGCTCATATATCGCGCGGACATTTAAAAAAGAAACCGGCATGAGTCTGCCGGAATACATCAATCATCTGCGTATTGAAAATGCCAAACAGCTTTTAAAGTCCACCAAAACGGACATTGCACAAATCGGTGCCTCTGTAGGCTTTTACGACCCTGCTTATTTTACCAGATGCTTTACAAAAGTGGTGGGTATGACACCCAAAGAATGGCGAAAACAAAACAAAAGCAACTCGTTATAAGTTGCTTTTTGTTTTTTATAATGCTTTGGAATATTTTACGCTTTCATCTACAGAACCTAAAATATCTTCTTCAAGACCTTCATATTCTACAGAAAGATAACCGTCATAATTGCTGTCCTTTAAAATCTTTGCAATAGCAGGCAAATCCACCTGACCTTTGCCGATTACGGTACCCTTAAAATGCTTACCTGCAATGGAATCAAACTGCATGTGCTCTGCGACTTCCACAACATCTTTTAAGTGCACCAGACCGATTCTACCTTTTAAATTTCCGATTGCATCCACGGGATTTTCGTCAACCAGGAAGAAATTGCCGGTGTCTGCGTTTGAGAGCATGCACGGGGAATTTACAGCATCCAAGATTGCCTGCACCTGATAGGATTTACCTGCCGCAAGACCGTGATTTTCAAGGCTCATAGCAATGCCGTTTGCTTCCGCATAAGGTGCAAGAGATTTAAAAGCACCGATTGCCTGTGCCATCAGTTCCTCCATGGTGTGATTCGGATTATCATAACCGATAAACACGCGCACTGATTTTGCACCGAAATAATTTGCCGCATCGATGCCGAATTTTACCAGCGCAATTTCATCATCAAGCTGCTCTTTTTCACAGAAGAAGTTGTTGGAAACCGAAAAAGAAGAAACTTTAAGTCCCAATTGCTTCAGCTTGTTTCTGACCTGCGGAAAATTCATACCAAAGCAGTCTAAAAGCTCTACCGCATCCGCTCCCGCTTCCTTTATTTTTTCGATAGCTTCCACAACAGTCATTTTTCCTGCAAACAAATATTTCTGGTATGACCATAAACTTACACTTGTTTTCATCTTTTTTCTCCTTACATAATAATAGAATTTATCTTTATTTTAAACTGATACAACAAAAATGTATATATAAATTCGGACACCATTTCTTTAAATTTGGATAATTTGCTGCATGCTGATTCAGACTGTTTCTTTTTTTGCTTTCCTGTTTAAAGCAAGGGAAATTCCGGGTTCTTTTCCTTGACACTTTTCTTCAGAAATGATAAAATATAATATGTTTTAATTCATATTCATCTGCAAACGGAATCATCTTCGCTATTCCGACTGAAAAAGCCTATAAAATATAAAAAATAAGAGTGTCATAAGACACTCTTATTTTTTTATTTCTCTTCGGTATTCAAGCGGTGTCATACCGCTTAAAGCTTTAAATACGCGGTTAAAATTGCGTACGCTTCCAAATCCGCAAAGACCTGCGATGCATGTTATATCCTCTTTCTCCTCCTGAAGCATACGACACGCCTTTTCGTGCCGGAACAGATGAATAAAATTTTTGAAATGCATGGCAAAATTCCGATGAAACAAAGCAGAAAAATAATGATACTCATAACCAAGCTCTCTTGCCAGCCCTTTTAAGGTGATATCGTGCTCCAAATGTTCAGACACATACGAAACAACCTCTTCCACAAAAGAGCTTTTTATATGCTCTGCGTCCAGATCTGCTCTTTGCACACATTGACTGCACACAAGATTTAAGCACGCAATCAGCGCATATCTTTCAGGCTCGCCTTCAAAAAAAAGAGCCGTTTTAAGAAATTCCTCCACATGCTTCTCGCAGGTAAACTGCAGATAGCGGTTTTGTCCGTTCTTTGCCTTAAAATACTCCACATAATCCTCCGAAAATACACCCACCCAGGTTTTGTTGCCTGTTCTTGTCGTCAATGCATGTACAGTATAGGGCGGAATTAAAATCAGCTCCCCTTTTTGCAACACGGTCCGTCTTTCATTCACCGCAACTTCCGTCTGTCCCTCCAGGGTATAAATCAGCTCGAAATTTCCGTGAAAATGGCTTTCCCAAACAATTGAGTCATATATAAAAGCATTATAATTAAAATTCCCTTGTGAATTATGTGTCTGATGTAACATGCGCGCATCTCCAATCTTAACTTCTGTCTATAATTGTATAATATCTTTCTTGCGTTGTCAATCATTTTTTGATATAAAAAAGATAGGAGGGATGCTATGAACGGCACAGTGTTTTCCATTGAAGAATTCTCGGTCTACGACGGACCGGGCATACGCACTTCTGTTTTTTTGAAAGGTTGTCCGCTTACATGCAGTTGGTGCCACAATCCTGAGGGACAAAAAGCGCAACCCGAAATTGTACGGAGTCCGAACGGCTGCACAGAATGCGGAAACTGCCTTCGCTTTGGGAAAATCGAAAACAATCAAATTGTTTACACAGAAGAAAGCATCCAAAACTGTCCCATGCATCTACTTCGTGTATGCGGAGAGATTTATGACAGCGGCGCGCTTTGTCAAAAGCTTTTAAAAAACGAGCGTATCTTAAAAAATGGCGGAGGCATCACTTTCTCGGGTGGCGAACCCTTTGCACAGAAGGATTTTTTATTTGAATGTCTTTCTCTCTTAAAAGGCAAGCTGCATACTGCAATACAAACTTCCGGCTACTGTAGTACGGATACTTTTCAAAAAGCCCTTTTGCTTGCCGATTACTTTTTGTTTGATTTGAAAATTGCAGACGAAAACGAGCATATTCGCCACACAGGCGTAAGTAACAAAAAAATATTACCAAATTTCAAATTGCTTTGTCAAAGCGGAAAGGATTTTGTAGTACGCATTCCGCTTATTCCAACCGTAACCGACACAGAAGAAAACATCACACGGCTTTGTAAGCTTATGCAAGAAAACGGTGTTTCCTATGCCGAGCTTCTGCCCTATAACAAAATGGCGGGCGGTAAATACAAAATGGTGGGTCGTGACTACCGCCCTACCTTTGACGAAACGGTTGACGTTTCTGTCCGGACCGAAATTTTCGAACAGTATCATATAAAAGTAAAAGTTTTGTAAAGGAGAACTATATATGACACCTAAAATTCAAGCAATGCTTAACGCTTTAAAGAGCGGTGCCTACAAGCAAAATCGCACCATTATAAAAAAAGAACTACCGGAAGAAAAAACAGCGACACAGGCAATAGAAAACCTGCGCTTCGCCGTATCGGTTGAAACCCCATATATAGATGCGATTGATGACTTTGGCTTTAACCGCGGATGTAACCTGTTGATGAACTATGTAGAAGGAAATATCATCGCAGACTACGCACGCATTTTAGAAGGCGGTTTTGATGCAGAAATTGCGCAAATCAAGAAAAGCATGTCTGAAACAAACGACCCCCAAAAAATCGAATTCGGCAATGCAATGCTTGCGTTTACCGACATTGTGTTTTCTGTATGCGAAAAACACAGACTTTTGGCACAAGAAAAAGGCAATGCCCGTCTTGCAGATGCACTGACCCGCATTCCGCGCCAGGGTGCAAAATGCTTTTACGAAGCATTGCTCATGATGAAAATCTCCATTTTCTTCTGGCGTTTAAGTGGTGGAACGCATCAGGCATTGGGACGTTTTGACCAATATATGTTCCCCTATTTCAAAATGGACAAAGAAAAAGGCGTTTCGGACGAAGAGTTGTTTGAACTTTTAGAATCGTTCTTCATTTCCATAAACAAGGACACCGACCTGTATGCCGGTGTACAACAGGGTGACAACGGTCAGAGCATGGTGCTGGGTGGTTTTGATAAAGACGGGAACAGCATGTATAATGCCCTTTCTAGGATGTGTATGCAGGCTTCCTTAGAGTTAAATTTAATTGACCCGAAAATCAATCTGCGTGTTGGTAAAAACACACCTGACGATTTGTATATTTTTGGTACAAAGCTTACAAAGCAAGGCTTAGGATTCCCACAGTATTGCAACGATGACGTGGTAGTACCGGGTCTGATTGCTTTAGGCTATGCCCCCGAGGACGCTTTGAATTACGGTGTTGCGGCTTGCTGGGAATACATTGTTTCGGGCTGTGGTGTAGATCATCCCAATGCAGCAACCATGGATTTTCCGCATATAACCGCAAAAGCAATTACTGAAAATCTTCTATGCTGTGAAACCTTTGAAGCACTGATGGATTGTGTAAAGACCGCCATTGCCAAAGAATGTGACAATATTGTAGAATTCGGCAAAACCATCACCTATCTTTCTTCTCCCGTTATGTCCTTTTTCATGGACGGTCCGGCAAAACACCTGCAAGATATGCGTGTGTGCGGTAAATACCGCAACAAAGGCTGTCACGGTGCAGGCATTTCCAACGCGACAGATGCGCTCTCTGCAATCAAAAAGAATATTTATGATGAAAAAAATATGACTAAGCAGGAGCTTTTGGATGCATTATCTGCAAACTTTGAGGGCTTTGATGCACTTCGGCATTTGCTTCGGGAAAGTCCGAAAATGGGTAACAATGACGATTTTGCAGATGATATTGCCTGTGCACTTATGCAGACGTTTTCCGACAATCTGCACGGTCGCGATAATGAGCACAGCGGTATCTGGAGAGCCGGCACCGGAAGTGCCATGGAATATCTATGGAAAGGTGAAAAATGTCCTGCCACCGCAGACGGCAGAAAGCAAGGCGAGCCTTATTCTTCAAGCTTTTCACCATCTCTTGACATCAAAACCAACGGACTATTGTCGGTTATTCAGTCTTTCACCAAGTACGACATGACAAAAATTATAAACGGCGGACCGTTAACATTAGAAATCCACGACACCGTTTTACGAAATGACATCGGTATTGAAAAAACAGCAATGCTGGTCAAGAACTTTGTTCTGCTTGGCGGACACCAACTACAACTCAATTCTATTAACCGTGAACGCCTTTTAGACGCGCAAAAACACCCCGAAAATTACCCGAATTTAATTGTTCGTGTCTGGGGTTGGAGCGGATATTTCAATGAATTGGACGTAGGATACCAGAATCATATCATCCGCAGAACCGAATACATTTCATAAAGAAGAACCGCCATACGCAGAGTGTTCTTACGGACACTTTAAAACCCGAAACAATTTTTTTGTTTCGGGTTTTGTTGTATAAGGTATCAGGATTAACCTGAATTTACGGAAGATGGTACACATCTTCCTTGCTTGTTACAGTACCGGACAAAATCACAGTGTTTTTTCTTGTGAGCAAACGATATTTTTGCGGAGACACTTTTTCCTTTGAGGAAAAGGCCTTAGAAAATGAAAGAACATCACTATATCCAACGGAATTTGCAATTTCGGTTATCAACATATTTGTTTCAACTAATAATTTTTTAGCACGATTTATCTTATAGCATGTAATATATTCTTTTATCGACATATTGAATTTGTTTTTGAAAATTTTGTATAAGTAAGGTTGACTAACGCCCACTAAATCCAAAAGTTCCTCTACTGTAATTTTCTTATGTATATTTGTTTCGATATAGTCAACACAAAATTCCAAATACGTTTCGCAATTTGTCTTGCATCGTGTTGATATTTTTGTATAGGTATGGCTGTTTAATATATGTAAGTACATTTCCAACATTTTTAATGAGTCTAATATATCACCGTTTTTAGCCATAATTTCATTCGCAATTTTTCTTACTTCCGTAACGGAATCAAAGTCGAATACATAAGCATCATTATCAGTATAGTATCTGTCGAAAATTTCTTTCATTGCATTATCAGAAGATATAACCCATAAAAACTCCCAAGGATCACACGGGTCTGCGTAGTATTCTTCATCTTGTCCCGGATAAATAAAAAAACCTTGACCTTCATTTACAGATACGCCGTTAAAATATCCTTTTCCTTTGGTTACATAGTGTATGATATATAAATTTCTTTTCCCGGGACCAAATTTTGTAACTTCAGCATCTCTGCTGAAGCCTATGGTATTTATTTTAAGCGGAGAAATACTGCTGTCGGAAAAAATCTCATATCGCATACGCAATCCCCTTTCTTATTAGTTATGATTTTACCATATTATGAATTAATTTGTCAATAGACAAATCAGCTTTTTTAGTGTATTATATGGTCTAAGAAAGGGAGATGATATTATGATATCGGATAAATTTAAAAACATTGGAGAGTACGGCGGTGCAGGGATGTACGAAGAACCGTACAGAAGCTTTTTTTACAGAAAATCCCTTGGAATAAGAAGATTTTACGAAAACTGTGAGCTTGCAGTTTACAACGGAGAATTTTTATATCCATCGGGAGTTATTGCAAACAAAATGAGTATATATCCGTCTTATATGGAAGGCATGCGTATAAATCGTAATGCTGTGTGTGAGAAAGACACAGAGCTGGCGGAACTATATTGTTCGGAATTTTGCAAATATCAGTCGTCTGTGCCAAAGGAGCATACTGTTGCAGGAGATATGTGGACACACTCCATGCCAAACTATGAACGCATTTTGAAAGAAGGTTTATTATCTTACATACAAAGAATCAAAAAAATAGAAGATGAAGATATGCGTGAAGGTCTTTTACATATCGTAGAAGGAATAAAAAACTATTTGAACCGTTGCATAAGGTATCTCGATAAAGCAGGAGCAGATAAAAAACTTATAAATGCATTGAGGAAAGTTCCGCTTTATCCTGCGGAAAATATATACGAAGCCATTGTTGCGTGGAATTTTATTCTCTATCTTGATAATTGTGACAATCTTGGCTGTGTAGCATCTGGTCTTTATCCGTATTATAAAGGCGAAGATATTACCGATGTACTAAAAAATCTATATGATAACCTTGACGCAAATTGCGGATATTCAATGGCGCTGGGGGTAGATTATACACCTCTTACAATTCAATGTTTAGAAGCATCAAAAGGCAAAAGACGACCAATGATTGAACTTTTTGTTAATGACGATACGCCTGACGAGGTATGGGAAAAAGCCTTCGAGGTTATCAGAACAAACAATGGTCAGCCTGCTTTTTATAACGAAAAAGCCATAATGGAAGGGCTAAAAGCTAGATTCCCTGTTATCAGCGACGAAGATATAAAGAAATTCTGCGGCGGCGGTTGTACAGAAACAATGATTGCCGGACTTTCAAATGTCGGTTCTCTTGATGCGGGCATAAATTTACTTTTAATTCTAGAAAATACTATATATACAAAGCTTGCAGATTCGAAAAACTTTGAAAATTTCTATAATGACTACATATCAGAAGTAGCATCTGTTGTTAAAACAGTAACCGCAGAAATCAGCAATTCACAAAGAGAACGTGCAAAATATAATCCCGTGCCTATGCGGACATTGCTTGTTGATGATTGTATTGATAACGGTTTGGAGTTTAATACCGGCGGTGCAAGATACAAGTGGAGTATTGTTAACTTTGCCGGCATGATAAATGTAATTGATGCAATGCTCGTAATACGGGATTTTATATTTGAAGAAAAACTATATAATGCGGAAGAATTTGTTGAATTGCTTAAAACAAACAACAAAGAATTCCTGAACCAGGCGAGAAATCACAAAATAAGCTTTGGCAACGATAATGAAGATGCTAATAATTTCACAAATAAGCTTTCTACTGATATATTTTCTATGCTTGATGATAAAAAGCCATATATTGGTGAGGGTTTTCTGCCGTCATCCATTCAGTTTATGTCGCAAGTGTATGCAGGAGCGAAAATAGGAGCAACACCTGACGGGAGAAAAAAAGGAGCTCCGCTTTGTGATTCTTTAGGTGCAATTTTCGGCAAAGATACAGAGGGTCCTACTGCACTTTTGAAAAGTGTTACATCCCTTGACTTAAAAAGAGCTTTAGGAATTCCTGTGCTAAACTTCAATATCAATCCCGAATTTAACAATGCTACATTAAAAGCACTTATTCTGGGATATATGAAACTAGGAGGTATTCAAATGCAAATTACATGTACATCTTTAAAAACATTGATGGAAGCTTATGACAATCCAGATATGCACAAAAATCTGGTTGTGCGTGTCGGCGGATACTCCGAATATTTTCAGAAATTATCCGACGAACTTAAGAAAATGGTTATAAACAGAAATATTCAAAAAATGGTGTAAATGAATGAAAGGTAATATTATAAAAATTTCCAGATTTTGTTCTGATGACGGTCCGGGAATAATGATATGCAGTTTTGCAAAGGCATTGAGGTAATGCCATATCATTCGCTTGGTATGTATAAATATGAGTTGCTCCAAAGGGAATATTTGTGTTCCGATATAAGTGAACCTGATAATGAAACGTTTACTAAATGGAAAAGTTTTTTATGATGTAAAGGAAAAAGCTAAAACCACAAAAATGGATTTAGCTTTTTTACTGTCCTTAAGAACACTCGGCGTATGGCGGTTCTTTTATATTTATTCCATTTGTCTGCCTAAAAATGCCGCGGCGGTCTGGGCAAGCTTTTGCTCGACCTCGCTCATCACCTCTACCCCGTCACCAAAGAAAATAACGGTACCGATGCTGTCCCCGTCCGACAAAATGGGAAACAACACCGAGGCAAAGAATTTATCGCTGTCCTCTAAAATATAGACCGCTTTATCGTTTACATGCTTTTGAATGTGCTGACTTCTCTCCTGAATCAGCATTTCCACTTCGGAAGAAATCTTCTTTTCAAACATTTCTTTTTTACTTGCGCCCGAAACCGCAATTACCATGTCCTTATCGGTTATACAAACGCCTCTTCCGCTGATTTTTGCCAACGTTTCGGCATACTGTGTCGCAAAACCGCTCAGTTCTCCGATGGGTGAATATTTCTTAAAAATCACTTCGCCGTCCCGATTGGTAAAAATTTCCAAAGGGTCACCCTCACGGATTCTCATGGTTCTTCTTATTTCTTTCGGGATAACAACCCTTCCCAAATCATCTATTCTTCTTACAATTCCCGTTGCTTTCATATTCAAACTGCTCCTTTTAATTGGATTTACAGATTTAGTATTTGTCGCAAGGAAAATTTTATGTAAAGAAAAAAATGGGAAAATTTTTAATTTGCTTTTAAAAAGCGCCCAGCATACAATCGTTTAAGATTTCGGTCATTTGTTCATCTGTGCAGGTTATATGCAAGGTTTTGCATGGCGAATTGTGCACTTTCTCAACAAGTGTGACTTTGTTTTCTGTATCGTAACTACACTTACCGAAATCGTGGCATTTAAGGTGCGGTGTGTCGGGATGGATAGCATAAAGCGAGGCAATTAAGTCCCAACTGGCGCGTCCCGTGTTTTCTGCCCCAAGCCAGATAGAATATGCTTGTCGTACCGGGTGGTCGGCTTCTAAAAATTCGCCAAGATGCGCCCCCGTTACAATCGTTTTGCCTTGTGCACTAATATAAATCGGTACGGGACAAAGCTCAAAAAACGTCTTTGTGGATTGAGCATCCATACCCCAGTTAAAATCATTTACCTTTTCGGGATTGCCCATGGTGATCACTTTTTTGACTTTTTTACGGAACAACTCCACACCTGAAAGCGGACTTATATCGTCCGCTTTTGTTTTTAGTGTTTCCGCAATTGCGGTAAGCATACCCACACAAAGCATGGTGACGCTTTCATCCTCAGCTTGTGCTAAAAGCTTACGATAAACGGATACGGCTGAGGGATAATCTTGATCAGTTTTGTCAATCTGCTCAGCAAATACACGGTTATAATCTCTGCTCTCCCTTGCACATTTTGCACTATGCGCGCGATACGCATCAAAACGTTCTGCTTCGGCATAATCTTTAACATAAAGCGTACCCACGGGCACAGAAACGCCATAGCTTTGCGCGATAGCTTCACAGCAAGGTGCGGCATAGGCACACACCGAATCAGAAACCATGCCAATCAGTTCGATTTTATTTTGCAAATGCGCCTCTAAAAGCATAGCAAGCGCACCGGCATCGTCACAATCGGTGTCCATATCCGTGTCAAAAATAATAACAGGCTTTTTTTCGTTATCCATAGCAGATTCCTCACTCAAAAATATCGTTATCACGGAATTGCAGCGCATAGAGGTTTTTATAAGTGCCATCTAAAGCCATCAATTCCTCATGTGTACCGCGCTCGGTGATGCGACCATCCATAACAACCGCAATCTCGTCCGCATTACGGATGGTGGAAAGGCGGTGTGCCACTACCAAAGTGGTTCTGCCCTCACAAAGCTCATCTAAAGCCTGCTGAATCAGCACTTCGGTAGTGTTATCCAGTGCCGAGGTCGCTTCATCCAAAATTAAAATTGCAGGGTCTTTCAAGAATACACGCGCAATGCTGAGGCGTTGCTTCTGACCGCCCGAGAGCTTTACGCCCCGCTCCCCGATTTCTGCATCATAGCCGTCCGGGAGCGTTTGAATGTAGTCGTGAATGTTTGCGCGCTTTGCCGCCTCAATCATCTCTTCTTCGGTGGCATCGGGTCTGCCGTACATAATATTTTCGCGAATGGTACCCACAAACAAAAATACGTCCTGCTGTACAATACCGATATTTTTACGCACCGAATCCAATGTAAGCTTTTTAATGTCCTGACCGTCAATTTTTATGGTACCTGAGCCGTCTTTTAATTTATAAAAGTTCGGCAACAAATGACAGAGGGTTGTCTTACCGCCACCCGAAGGTCCGACTAAGGCGAGCTTTCTTCCCTTTTCCAGTTTTAAGTTTACATCATGCAAAACCTCTTTCGTTTTATCATACGAATAGGTTACGTGTTCAAATTCGATTTCTCCACGGATATCGGTAAGCTCTTTTGCATCAGGTGCATCCGATTCGGGTTCTTCCTCTAAAACCTCTACAAAGCGCTTAAATCCGCTGATACCGTTCTGGAACTGCTCCATGAAGCCGATTAAAGTATTCACGGGCTGAATAAAAATGTTCACAGACACAATAAAGGTAGAATAATCACCAAAAGAAATACGTCCTGCGTACAAAAACAGACCGCCTGCGATTAAAATCAATACATTAAACACGTCTGTAATAAAGGTTGTCGAAGAATGAAATTTCGCCATAGCATTATAAGCGCGTCTGGAGGCATCCACAAACTGAACATCCCCCTTTTCAAACTTTTCCACCTCTGTTTTTGCATTGGTGTATGCTTTGGTTACACGAATACCCGTTATACTGCTTTCCACCGACGCATTGATGATTGCGTTGCTTGTCCGTCTGTCCTGAAACGCCTGCTTCATAGCTCTGCGGAGCTTCATGGCAACCACCACTAAAATAGGTACGCAAGTAAAAATAATGAGGGTTAAAATCCGGTCGATGGTAAACAGATAGGAAAAAGACAGCACAATCATAATTGTACTGATTAAAATGTTTTCCGGGCCGTGGTGCGCAAGCTCGCAAACCTCAAACAAGTCACTGGTTATACGGGTCATGATGCGACCTGTTTCATTATTGTCGTAATACTTAAACGGCAGTTTTTGTAAATGCGCAAACAAATCCTTTCGCATTTGCGACTGCATTTTAACCCCAATCATGTGTCCGTAAAACTGCACAAAATAATTCAACAGCATTCGTGCCGTATATAGTGCCAACACAACAATACCTGATATTACAATCGCTGAATACATTTTGTCAGGTATAAACTCATTCAGCATTTTGTTGGTCACAATGGGATAAACCATACCAATCAGCGAAATTAATAATGCCGCAAGCATATCTAATGCAAACATTTTTTTGTGCGGCTTGTAATAGCTGATAAACCGTTTTAACATACCTTGTTCTCCTTTTCACATTACAGATACATACTGTTGTTATACTTTGTAGGTAAGCCTTCTTTATACAAATGCGAATCGTTTGAAAGCATCAGCATTTTTGGCACAGCTATGCCGTCTTTTTCGGCAAATTCAATGACCGTAACATCGGAATGGCTCATATCCATATGCATTGCCACAAGCGGATACGGAATATCTAAAACCGCACTTAAAAACGCAATACCAAAACCCTGATGTGCAAACATTGCAACGCGCTCATTATTAGATGCAAGCACTTTATACGTACCCGTGTTCTGTATGTGTTCATATCCTAAAGCCTTAAAAAATCCGTTCACTTCATTTTGAACACGCTTTATACCTTTTTCATAGGGTGCAAGCTCGGGATGCGTAAACCAGTCAAATCCAAGGGATAGAACAGACGGGTCCGAAAAAAGCTTTCGGATTTGGTCGTCCCCGAAAATCCAGGTTTTCTTGCCGTTTCTTTCTACCGTAAGCTCTGCCCAGGCTAAGTTTTCGTTAGCAAATTCTAAGGTTGTAATCTCCTTTTTTAACATTTCCGCTGTTGGCGTGGCAGTTAAAATTGCACGATTTGAAGTGGATGCAAAAATCTTGTCCAGCCCGTGCTGAGAAAGTCTCCTGCCTACCGCTTCTGCCTGCCTGTGCCCAAGTGGCGTTAAGGAATCCGGATTATAAATCGGATCTCCGTGTCGTACATAGTAAAAAATCATCTTTTTCCCTCCAAATCTGTTTTAATTGCATTGTGTATGTCCTGACGCATCTGCATTACAATATTATACTTTTCAGTACCGTATTTTTCGGAAATCGAAATGGTTGCGTCCGACAAAATGATAACATACAAACCGCTTTTAACGTCTAAAAATACCGATTGCCCGGTATGTCCGCAATGCCCTATGCTCCCTTTCGGAAAAAGAGAGCCTGTCTGGCTGTACTTTTCATCTACATATAAAAAACCCAGGGCTCTTGAATCTGCACAAGCTTCTGTATAGTTTTTTGTTGCCTTTAAAAACAGCTCTTCGGAAAAAAGCGGTGCACCTTTACGCAGTAACATTTCAACGAATTTAGTTGCATCTTCCACACAGGAAAAGAGACCCGCATTTCCTGCAACACCGCCCAAGAATTTGCAGTTGTAATCGTTCACAATTCCTCTTTCCGCTTCGCTTACGTTGCTGTTTACCACATTGTCTTTTTGAGTTGGCAGGAAAGATGAAAATTGCAGTTTGAGTGGGTTTGCAATATACTTTGTAAATAAAGTATCCAGCCTTTCGCCGAAAACCTGTTCTAGGATTTTTCCAAGTAATATGTATCCGGGACAGCTGTATAACGTATCGCTCCCGATTTTAACGTCTGACGGAATTTTTAGTATAAATTCAGCAATATTTTCGTAGGTGTTCCCGTCTACCACAAGATTTTTGTGTCCGATGCCCATGGTATGGGTCAGCAAATGCAAAACAGACATCTCTTTTTTATCTTCGGGAACGGGGTAAAACTGCGACACCTTATCCGTAAGCTTCAAGAGCCCTTTATCCAAAGCAATATAACAAAGCACTGTGGTTGCCATAACCTTTGTAACCGATGCCATATCAAAAAGTGTATGACAGTTAAGCTCCGTTTCGGAGGATTTGTATATTTCGGCAAAGGTTTTGCCGTTTTTCCCAACCTTCACCGCAATGTTTCTTAAATGCCCCTGCTCCATGTATTTTGCAATGCAGTCCTTTGTATGTTTCATCATAATAACACTTTCCTTATTGTTTCATAAGCACATTTACAGCAATAAAACTATACATTAACCGAATAGTCCTTTTTAAATCCATGCGCACCGTAAATTTGCCATTTTCCTACACCAAGTCTTTGCAGAACCGCTTTTCTTTCTTCTGCACAAAGCGTAGGGTTGGTATCCACAGATGTCATAAGGATAGGCGCATATTGATTATATTCTGCCTGCTCTCGTGTTAATCCGTGGACGTTAATATAAATATCACCGGTAAATGCAATGTGATTCCGATAGTCAATCAGAACGATTTCACCGGGAAGGTGTCCGCCCTGCCCCTCATATACCTCAAAATGGAGTTCTCCGAACTCAAAAAAGCCAATTTGCGTGAGCGGTTCCGCGAGATTCTCCACATTATTCCACAATGCCGTAACCTTATCGGGATTAACCGTTTTATAAGAAGTAAGTAATTTACAAATATTGATATATGGTTTGTGTAGGGAATTTTCCTCTCGATATCCGTTTTTTCCGTTATATTCTTTCCTTAGGCACATTGCTGTTTTATGGCTGGCAAGAATCTCATCAAACACAGGCAACAGTCCGCAATGGTCAACATCCGCATGTGTTATAAGTATTGTTTTTTTAATATCGTTAAATTCAGGTATAATATCTTTAAATATGCTTAGCATTTCTTCTGTATAACAAGCATACCCACTGTCTATAAACAAATATTTTCCGTCACTGTTTATAATGATTGTGTTACTTCCGCAAGGCGGTTCTATCAATATTATTTCGGTTTTTTCAGTGATTTTGTGTTTCGTTATACGCGGAGAAAAATTTGTTCCTTTTGATGCCCCGAGTAATTCTGCAAATTTGCTGATACTGTCAAAGGTACGATATGGAGACAACCCCTGCTCGTCCAACGTCTGCATGGCAAGATTTACATGTACTAAAAGTTCTTTGCTTATATCAGTGTCTAACCCCATAGTCTGCGCCAGACCCATAACATAGGTATTGTAAAAAATACTGTTATCATAAACCTTTTCTGAACTGTTGTAGTCTATCATTCGAACTTTACATATTTTTTCGACTTCTTTCAAAAATTCAGATATTTTTTGCGAATCATCCACATACAAGCCCATCTTAAAATACTGATAATTTGTTCCATTCTCCTGTGAACTTATATAAGATATGTTAAAATTAAACCTGTCAATAAGCGTCAAAACATCGGTAACGCTTCCGGGAACATCTTTAAGACAGAACTCCAATAAAACAATGCTTGTTTTGGCGTTGTTATTTTGAAGATAACCAATCTTTTCAAGTTCTCTGTCTGCTTTTTTAAGCTGTTCCTCAGTTCCTTCTGCATCTATAAATAACGTATGCGAATCTACTGCCTTGTTATAGCTTACACGCGTAATATTAATTCCCAATGCCGAGAAGCACTTGCTCGCTTTCAAAAACGCACCAATACGGTTTGGCATGGATGTTATATATGTTTTTTTCATGCATTTTCCTCCCTTTCGCCAAAATTCGACAATCTTTATATAAAGACAGTATAATCTAGATGCCAATGTTTATTATATCTGTGGCTCAACAAACTTGTATACGGAACCATCCGAAAAACAAATCTCTACTTCTCTGTTATTTAAATCATCCGATGCTTTTATGCAGACAATTTCACATTCTTTACCGCCATCAGGATAGATAAGTGTTACAAACCTTGCTTTATCACATTTTTTCAAATAACTCAAATTATATATCGGTCTGTAATCCCCCTGAACTGTGCTGTCAGCAATCCATCCCTGCATCTTTTCTGATACTTTTCCTCTTGAAATTTCCATCTGCGTTTCGCTATTGTTATTAACAAAAATATGGAGTGTGTTCGCCTTTACATCTGTATCTTTTACATCTATGGAATCAGCATCAAGATGCCACATAATCTCATATGAATGTTCACTACTTCCTTCAAACCTATCGCACACTATCAAAAAAGGATTTAAATTCTTATGCTTTTTCACATAGTATACATTTCTTCTGTGTGTAGCAATCTTATCGGCGTTCTCGCCGTACCCCTCATCATATACGGCACTCAACGCATCAAGCTCATCTGTAAGGTGGAATTTCAAATTGCTTTTTTCTGTGATTGCACCATCCCACTTATAATCTTTTCTTCTGTTTTGTCCCATTCCGTCCACACATCCGGTATTGTGTGCGAAGGTTGATTTAACATATTTTCGCATCGGAGAATCATCATATGCATAACTATTTCCCTCACACAGGGTCTGATACCCATCCGCAAAAAATGTTAATGAAAGTTTATCCTCATGCTGATGTCCGGCTCCAAATACGCCACCGTCAAAGAACACAAAACTGTCATCGCTCCCATATCCGCTTCTCAGGGTTGCCAATCCGGGATATTCAAACACATAGGATTTTTCCTTCGGCTCATCAGCTTCTTTCCCCAAAACCCACTTAAAATACGCATTATTCTCAAAAAGTCCTTCCGATAGTTTAATTACCTTTTTTACATCCATAAAAGAGCCGTCATTTATACATGGAGATTTTCGGTCAGGACGCATAAATCTTACATAAAACATAAGCATTTTTTCAACAGCATCAAGCATTTTTTGCGGAACACTTTTCCCGTACCCATTGCAAAGTTTTATCGGTTTTATGTAGTTTAATATCGTAACATACTGATAATCTGTCGTGAGTTCAAACTGCGCTCCGTCGGGATAGATTTGCAAATCAATACATCTCATAAAACTGTCCATACAAAAATCAAACCACTTCTGTGAATCTTTAAAGAACGGATATATAATGCTTATATGCATTAATCCGTTCAGTTCCATCAAAAACCAGTTGCTCATCTTATGTTGACCTGTATTATCATTATACAATCTGTTTGCGTGTTCCCACACAGATTTCGTCCAATCTACCAAGACATTGTCAGGTAGAGCATCATAAAAACTATGAATAATTTCCGGCCATTTTAATCCCTGACGAATACCACATTCTATAGTTCTCCAACAGACAGTTTCCCATCCCGATGTTCCAACAGGAGGTGCTATTGCCTGTTCAAGCCAGCTCTCAAACAATTCAACAAACGCATCCACATATTTTTTATCCTTTGTAATACGGTATGCTCTTGCTAAATTCAACCATTCTTCGTGACGGTTTAATTGCCATGGCCACTCACGGTAATCATTATCTGTAGGATTAAACTCCCAGTCAACTTTTTCACCTTTAAAATCATAACCTTTTCCACATGACACCATATAATGACGACAAGCGTTCTCTGCTTTATCAATCACTTTTTCCGGGTCAAAGGTTTCACCCTTTATGACATCAAAAAAAATCTCAGGCTTTATTATTTTACGAAAATAATCAGCAAAAATTTCTCTGCATTTCAAAAAATCTTCCTGTTGGATATATTTTTCACAATCAACTATTTTGTTGATTGTTGACATATCTATTAATTCACAAAAAAATTTTCTATCACTTATTTTCATTTCAGTGTACCTCAATTTTTCTTCATATTTATTTTTATAAATGATTTATTCCAAGTCAACAATCTCTTAATTATTTCAAACTATTTCGACAGTCTTTATATAAAGACTGTATAAACTAGATGCCGATGTTTTTATGCTCTCAACATAAAAAATACCAAAATTATCATTGCAACAAAAGCAGGAATTGGCAAAAATTGAATAACAAAACTAAATCTGCTCTTTCCTCTTTTTCTTGCTACTACCGATGTAAAAATGCTGGCAATTGATATAATTGGAATAGAAAGACCTATATATACAACTATATTTAAAAGCAATTTTTTTAAATCTGAATAATTTGTCGTAGGAGCATCTGCAAAAAATACTGTGAACATTCCTATCAATGACAATGGTATGTATATAACTGACAATATTATATTCAAAGTTACACCTTTTTTATCAATAGAATTATATTCATATCCGTTTTTCTTTGGCATTAATAAAGCTATTAACAACACGATTACTGCCAATATTTTCAAAATATCAATTATACTAATGTTTAATTCCATTTATACCACTTCCTTTCAAAGGCTTCTCCTTGAGGAGAGGCTCCGCCGTAGGCGGTGGTGAGGTGTAGATTGCGAAAGCAATCGTTATTCCTTTCCACCTCATCCGAGTTGCTCTGCAACCCACCTTCCCCTCAAGGGGAAGGCTTTTTTGATTTCGACATCTTTCAACACTCTTACTAGATTCAAGCCAAGTTAAAACTGAAAACTCGAGTTCAGACATTCGACGGGAGTTCGGTTTTAAGCTCTGCTAAGTGTGCGTCCTGGCTTACTGCGACTATTTTCCAGGTGTTATTGTTAAATGCAAAAACCGTTACTGATGCATTGGACACCCACGGAATGTTTTCCATTTCTTCAACCGACCCACTTTGGATTATACTTTGCGCTGCACGGATAGGGGTTGCATGGGTTGCAATGGCCACAGTTTTTCCGTCATTTTCTTCGGCGATTTTGGTAAGTGTCTGCATAATTCTGTCGCCAAGCTGTTTTACCGTTTCGCCGCCGTCACAGCCGGCTTTACCTATATGATTCATCCACACAGCATACGACTCAGGAAATTCTATGCATAACTCGCTGAATTTCTCGCCTTCCCACTTTCCGGCAAAAATTTCGCGAAGATTTTTATCTTTTTCAACCGTCAGACCGGTTTCTTCTGCCAGGCACAAAGCCGTTTTATAAGCGCGCTGTAAGTCGCTGGAATAGATTTTTTCCACCTTATAATTTTCCGCAATAAACTTTGCGGTTGCCTGTGCCTGTTTTACACCTTTATTCTGCAAATCCGGGTCAATCTGACCTGCAAATATGCCTTGTCGGTTTGCTTCACTTTCACCGTGTCGGATTAAAATCAATGTTGTCACTTTTTATCGCTCGCTTTCTGTTTTCTCAATTATTTAACTAACTATATATTTTATCATAAAATACGTATTTTTTCAACAATAAAAACAAAAAAAGGCAAGCTTTGCTTGCCTTTTTAAGGTTCATTATTTTTTCTGCATCAGATGTATGCCAAAACCGCCGAATTCTTCTGCCAGATAGATAAACTTTCTGGTGCCGTCATCGTTAAATGTAGCACTTTCTTCGTTGAATTTCACACCGCGGAGACCTAAGTGATAAATTGCACGTTCTACATTGTTGGTAAGGATTGCAATGTGTCCGCATTTGCCGGGGCCTTTGGACTTCATCACTTCAAACTGAGAGGTTACAAATACGCTCTTTGCGGTATCCTTTTCGAGGGGCTTACCCAAAAGCATTGCAAACATTTCTGCTGTTTTCTTCGCTTCTGCATCGTTATCACTGTTGATACCGATGTGTGCAATTTCAAGACCGAGCATGGTGTCTACCGACTGCTTGGTGAGCTTTACGATTTCATCCCAGTTTTCTTCGTCGATATAGCTTTCTTTTACCATGAAGCTACCGCCACAAGCCAAGATTTTCTTGTTTGCGAGGTATTCGTTCACGTTATCCAAAGAAACACCGCCGGTGGGCATGAATTTTACGTTGCCGTAAGGTGCGGACATTGCCTTGATTTTAGCCAGACCGCCACTCTGCTCTGCCGGGAAAAATTTTACTACATCCAGACCCAATTCCAGAGCACCTTCAATTTCAGAAGGTGTGGTGCAGCCCGGAAGGGGTGTTACACCGTTATCCAGGCACCATTTAACCACTTTGGGGTTAAAGCCGGGGCTTACGATAAATTTTGCACCTGCGTTTAAGGCACGCTGTGCCTGTTCAATGGTAAGTACTGTACCTGCACCAACCAACATATCGGGATATGCGGTGGAAATGGCACGGATAGCATCTTCAGCCGCATCGGTTCTGAAAGTAACCTCAGCTGCCGCAAGACCGCCTTCGATTAAAGCTTTAGCCAGCGGTACCGCTTTGCTTGCGTCATTGATTTTAATAACCGGAATAATACCGATATTATAAACTTCCTGTAAAATGTTCATTGATTTATCCTCCCAACAATTATCTCTGCACACGACCGCTGCCGTCGCCGCCAACCAGATTGTCAACCTCTGCACGGGTTACAATGTTCATATCTCCGGGGATGGTGTGCTTTAATGCAGATGCCGCAACACCAAATTCTAATGCAGATTTGAAATCTTTACCGTCCAGCATACCGCAGATTACGCCTGCCGCAAAGCTGTCACCGCCACCTACACGGTCAACGATAGGTGTGATTCTGTATTCTCTGGAATGATAGAATTCTTTTGTATCTCTGGAATAAATGCAAGCGGACCAGCCGTTATCAGATGCAGAATGAGATACACGCAAAGAAGAAATTACATATTCAAAGTTAAACTTTTCAACCATCTGTTCAAAAATGCTCTTGTAGCCTGCAAGCTCCAATTCACCGCTGGTTACATCGGTTTCACCGGGTTTGAAGCCTAATACTTTTTCCGCATCTTCTTCGTTACCGATGCAGACATCTACATACTGCATGAGGTTGGTCATGATTCTCTGTGCCTTTTCGCTGGACCAGAGTTTCTTTCTGAAGTTTAAGTCGCAAGAAACTTTAACACCCTTTGCCTTAGCCGCTTTTAATGCAATTTCGGTCAGTTCTGCAGCCGCATCGGATACAGCGGGAGTAATGCCTGTGAAATGGAACCAGTCACAGCCGTCAAAAATCTTATCAAATTCAAAGTCTGCCGCAACAGCGGTAGAGATAGAAGAATGTGCTCTGTCATAAACTACGTTGGATGCACGCATTGCCGCACCGGTTTCTAAGAAATAGATACCAAGTCTTTCACCACCGCGTGCGATGTTTTCGGTCTTAACATTCATCTTGCGAAGTGCTGCAACCGCACATTCGCCAATGGGGTTCTGCGGAACCTTGGTTACGAATTCTGCGTCATGACCGTAATTTGCCAAGGATACTGCCACATTGGCTTCACCGCCGCCGTAGCAAGCATCAAATTCGTCTGCCTGCAAAAATCTTTCGTTGTTAGGTGTGGATAAGCGAAGCATAATTTCGCCCATTGTTACTACCTTTGCCATTTTTATTTTCCCCTTTCAATCACAATATGTTTGACATATTATTTTCTTTATTATATAATAACATTAAAGATCGCATGATTTCAACCACTATATTAAGGAAAATGTCAAAAATATTATGATTTTAAAGGAGAGTATCATGCAAAAGAATCAGAGCGAAATCACCCGTAAAACACTTTTTAGTGCAGATAAATCACGCCTTACCGTATTTCACTCGTTTGTACCTGCGGAGGAAAGTGCATTTTACGAGCATCATCACACTGCGTTTGAAATCACCATGGTAAAAAGCGGAAGCGGAATTTATGCCACCAACGCCTCGGAGTTTGCTTTTAAAGAAAACGATGTTTTCTTTTTCAGCACCGACGAAATTCACTGGCTGAAAAAATTAGACTGCCCCACTACCTTTATTAACATTCATTTTGAACCACGTTTTATCTGGTCTTCAAAGATGGGAATTTCCAACACAGAGCTTTTAAAAATTTTCTTTAAGCCCAAAAACAAAGCCATAAACAAAATGCATGAGGAGGGCGGTTTTGCCGAAGCAGTAAGGGAACTGATTTTAAAAATCGAGTCAGAATCCATATCCAAAAAGCCCGAATACGAAACTCTTTTAAAGGTGCATCTGATGAATATTTTGGTAGAAATGATACGGGCATATGACGGCGAGCTTTCTGATACGGATATCCTCTACACCTCGCACACCCTGCGGTATATGGAAAAGGTGCTAAACTATATTGATTCGCATTTTGAGGCCGACCTTTCTTTAGATGAACTTTCAGACGTCGCCCACATGAGTAAAACCTATTTTTGCCGACAGTTTAAAGAGTTAAACGGCATCTCCCCCTGGGACTACATCACCATTAAACGCATTGAACAGGCCATTTCTTACATAGAAACCACAAATCTTACCAAGCTCGAGATTGCCGCAAAGTGCGGATACAACAACACCTCAAATTTCTATCATGCCTTTAAAAAGGTAACCGGTAAAAATCCGTCTGATTACAAAAAATAAGCGATGCGCTATGCGCATCGTTTTAAATATACATTGTTTTTCTGAATTCTCTGGGCGACATGCCAAACTTTGCTTTAAAGCATCTGGAAAAGTAAAACTGGTCGGAAAAACCAAACTTTTCACTGACCGCAAGCACAGTCATATCGGTTGACCTTAAAAGCTGAACCGCCTGAAACATAACGGTATCATGAATGTATTGATTCACCGACATGGAAAGCTCCTTCTGAAACCGTTTTGTTAAGGTGCTTTTGGACACAAATATTCCCTCAGCAATATTTGAAATTGTAAGTTGCATAGAAAGATTCTGCTTGATATACTGAAGCGCCTTGAATATACACGGTGAGTAATCTTCACTTTCTACTAAAATTCCATGTGCATCAAGCATTTTAAGCAACACTGCATCTACTGACTGTCTTACTTTAAGCCAGTCGTTTATCTTATTGCTTCCTATGTTCCGGCAAATGGATTCATCCACTTCCATCTCGAGCCAAATGGGTTGTGTCACATTCCTGAGCAAATCCACCTCGTCATAATCAAACAATTTAATATGAAAGAAAATATGCGAAAAACTCTTCTCGCAGTCAAAATCAAAAGTCACCCCTGCAGGAAGCAGATACCAGTTTCCGGGCATAAGGTGAATTTTTTGCTTGTCTGTGCCAATAATCGCTTCTCCGTCCTTTGCATAATACAACCGCGAATAAACCGGATTTCTGACCGTTCCGGTCCATTCTTTGCCCACCGTTGCGTATCCGCAATGCAGGACGGTCAACCGTATACGGTTGACATATTTACAAAGATTAGGGTTTGTTAAAATCTTCATACGCAAATCTCCATATTTTTTACGCAAAATTCCCTTGTATTAAAGGATTTTTAATTTAAGATGTAATTAGAATACATATATTGTATCATTCACCGCAACAAAATGCAAGGTGTTTTTTAAAAAAGGAGGGATTCTTTTGGACGGCAAAACAAAATGGTATATTGTAGACGGCTATCGCCCGTCACCAAAGCCTGACCCAAGTGCAGTATACGAGGGACACGAAAGCATCATGATTTTAAATACAAACGACCAGGATGCGCACATTTTAATCAGTATATATTTTGAAGACAGAGATCCTGTTGAAAACATCCCGTTTACCGTACCTGCAAAACGAATCCGATGCTTCAAATCGGACGACAAAGAGGTGTTGCAGGGCTTGGAAATCGGAATCGGGGTGCAGTATTCCATGGCAATTAAAAGCGATGTAGGCGTTGTAGTGCAGTATGGCAGACTGGATGTTCAGCAACCAAACATGGCATACATGGCGCTGATGGCACAAAATGAATAAAGGAGGATAAATATGGATATTCAAAGTGTATGCGGTGCAGTAAAGCGGGAAGAACTCGGAACGGTTACCACCCACGAGCATGTTTTACTGGATTTAACCGCCTTTTATCAGGAATTACCCGTACCGGGAATTGATGATCCCGCAACACAAAAGGTAGAAATGTGGAATTTAGGCATTCTAAGCCGTGACTGCTACGCTTTAAAGGATAATTTGCTTTTAGATAACGAGCAGACAGCCATTGACGAACTGAATTTCTTTAAAAACGCAGGTGGCAATACGGTTGTGGATGCTTCCCTGCCCGGCATCGGCAGAGACCCAAAGGCTTTAAAACGCATTTCCGAGGCAACCGGTCTTAACATTGTTATGGGTACAGGCTTTTATGTAGGTGAAACGCACCCGAAAGCTTTAGATTCCATGACCGACGAACAAATCGGTGAACTGATGGTTAAAGAACTTAATGAAGGCATTGACGGCATCCGCGCCGGCTACATCGGTGAAATCGGCATCAGCGAAATCTTTGATGATAAGGAACGCCGAGTGCTTCGTGCAGCGGCAATCGCCCAGAAAAAGACAGGTGTTGCTATCAATGTACATATTAACCCCTGGACAGAAAATGGTATCGAAGCCGCTGACATTCTGCTTGATGCAGGGGTTGATCCGAAAAAAATCTGCATCAGCCATATTGATGTGGAAAATCGAAAGGACTACATATATAAATTGCTCGAAAAAGGTGTGTATGTGGAATTTGACAATTTCGGTAAAGAATATTACATCCGCCGTGAAGTCAGAAATTCCGGCTACGGACTTTTTGTGCATGACACCGACCGCGTAACCCTTTTAAAGCAGATGATTGATGACGGATACCTGCGTCAGATTCTGCTGTCCTGCGATTTGTGCCTGAAAAACTTAATGCACAAATACGGCGGTTGGGGCTATGACCATGTACTCACAAACATCGTACCCATGATGGAAGATGAGGGCATCACAAATGAACAGATTCAAATATTATTAAAAGAAAATCCCGCAGATTGGTTATGCGGAAAGGAGAAATAAATTATGATAAACATTCCAAGCATCCCCCTCGAAGAATTTAAAGAGAGAGTAACAAAGGTTCAGGAAACTATGAAAAAAGAAGGATATGATTTAATCCTTTCTTACGGCAACGAAGCTGAGCCTCAGTATGTGCGTTATTTTTCCAACTATTGGCCGTCCTTTGAAACGGCAGGCGTATTAATTCCGCAGGAAGGCGCCCCCTTGCTCTTAATCGGTCCCGAAAGCTTAACGTACGCTTCAGACCGTTCCAAAATCCCGGACATTTGCAAACTTAAAGCTTTCCGTGAATCCTCCGAGCCTGAATATCCCGGTGCAAAGCTTGATACCTTTAACACAGTATTTACCAGACTTTTAGGTGACAAGCCCGTTAAACGCTTTGGTGTTGCAGGTCTGCCCCTTATGACCATTGGTTTATACGAAGCCCTTTCCGATGCGTTAAAGGTTTATGGCGATGTAAAAATCGAAAAAGCTGATTATGTAGTCAACAACATTCGTATGCACAAAACCGAAAACGAATTAAAATGTATGCGTGCCGCGGCGCAGATTACAAAAGAAACCTTTGATTATGTGCTTGAAAATATAAAGGTTGGCATGACTGAACAGCAGGTGGCAGGCTTAGCTTTAGGCAAAATGCACGAGCTTGGCGCTGAGCGTGAATCCTATCCCGTTTGGGTGCTTACAGGAAAAGGCTCCAACCAGGCAATCAGCCGTCCCCGAAACAAGAAAATTGAAAAAGGTGATATGACCTTTATTCAGATTGGTGCCCGTGTAGACGGGTATGCTTCCAGCATCGGACGTCCTGTTGTATTCGGCAAAGCAACACCCGAGCAGAGAGAACTCATTGAAGTGGGTTATAAAGCACAGGAAGCGGTTATTTCTATGTTAAAAGCAGGAGTGCCTGCCTGTGATGTTGCAAAAAAACACATTGAAAACGTAACCAATATGGGCTATGGTGACTGGTTACTTTACGGACCCTGCCACGGCAACGGCACCATGGAAGGCGAAGCACCCTGGATTGAAACGGATGCAGATTATCTTTTAGAAGAAAATATGGCGTTTTGCGTAGACATTTTCTTAGGCTCTGCCAAAACCGAAACAGGACTTCGTATGGAAGATGTGGTTTGCGTTAAAAAAGACGGTGTAGAAAACTTAACCGACTACCCCAGAGAATTATTTGAAATTGAGTGCTGAAATGAAAACTGTTGCCATATGGCAACAGTTTTTTGTTTTTTAGCATTGACATTTTTTAAAGTTAATGCTATAATATATTTAATTATAAAAACAACTAAAAATTGGAGGGTTACTTAAATGAGCAGAATTCAGACTATCGAAACCAAAAATATGGAAAAAACCGTTAAAAACGGTGGTTGCGGCGAATGCCAGACTTCTTGCCAGTCTGCTTGCAAAACTTCTTGCGGTGTTGCAAATCAGCAGTGCGAAAACAAGAAATAAGAAAAACCAACAAACCGCTGTCATCCGGCAGCGGTTTCAATTTGTAAATTTTTAAGGAGCAATTCATGGTTCATCAGTATAAATTAAACGGCTATAACATCGTATTAGACACCGCAAGCGGCTCTGTACACTTGGTTGACGAGGTGGCATATGATATTATTGCTATGTACAAAGAGAAAACAACAGAAGAAATTGTAAAAGAAATTTTAAGCAAGTACTCTCACCTGCCCGATGTGAATGAGACAGAGGTTTTAGAATGCTTAGAAGATGTAAAAGCATTGGAGGAACAAAGAAAGCTTTTCTCCTCCGACCCCTATGAACAGCTTGCCAAAGAATACAAGCAAAATTCCAATGTAATAAAAGCAATGTGCCTGCACATCGCACACACCTGTAACTTAAACTGCTCTTACTGCTTTGCAAGCCAAGGCAAATATCAGGGTGAGCGCGGACTTATGTCTTTTGAAGTGGGCAAACGTGCATTTGACTTTTTAATTGAAAATTCCGGCACCCGTAAAAACTTAGAGGTAGACTTTTTCGGTGGCGAACCGCTTATGAATTGGGATGTTGTAGTAAAGCTTGTGGAATATGCCCGAAGCATTGAAAAACAGCACAACAAAAATTTCCGTTTCACACTTACCACCAACGGTGTGCTTTTAGACGATGATAAAATCGACTTTTTAAACAAGGAAATGGACAATGTGGTGTTAAGCTTAGACGGCAGACCCGAGGTGCACGACCGCTTCCGCAAAGACTATCAGGGCAACGGAAGCTATGACCTGATTTTGCCGAAATTTAAAAACTTTGTGGAAAAACGCGGTAACAAGAGCTATTACATTCGTGGCACCTTTACACATCACAACACCGATTTTACAAACGACATTCTGCACATGGCAGACTTAGGGTTTACTGAGCTTAGTATGGAACCGGTTGTTTGTCCGCCCGATGACCCGTGTGCATTAACAAAAGAAGATTTACCTGTATTGTTTGAGCAGTATGAAATCCTTGCCAAAGAAATGATTAAACGTAAAAAAGAAGGCAGACCCTTTACTTTCTATCACTATATGCTGGATTTAAAGAACGGTCCATGCATTTATAAGCGTATCACCGGCTGTGGCTCGGGCACCGAATATGTGGCAGTTACACCTTGGGGCGAATTGTTCCCGTGCCACCAGTTTGTTGGGGATGAAAAATACAGCTTGGGCAATATTTACGATGGCATCAAAAACACCGCTGTGCAGGATGAATTCAGAAAATGTAATGCCTACGCACGTCCCGAATGCAACGAGTGTTGGGCAAAGCTTTACTGCTCAGGCGGTTGTGCCGCAAATTCCTATCATGCAACCGGAAGCATTTCCGGTGTATATGAATACGGCTGTGAACTGTTTAAAAAGCGAATTGAATGTGCCATTATGATGCAGGTGGCAGAGGAAGCCAAATGAACACCCCCATTTATGATTTCGTAAAAACATATGCAAATAAAAACAAATCCCGTTTTCACATGCCGGGACACAAAGGTTCTTCCCTACTTGGACCTGAATGTCTGGATATCACCGAAATTGACGGTGCAGATGTTTTAAGTGAAGCAAAAGGCATTATTGGCGAAAGCGAAAAAAACGCCACTTCTATTTTCGGCTCGGCACACACATTTTATACAACACAAGGTTCTACCACTGCGATCTGTGCGATGCTGGCACTTGTGGAAAGTGAAAAACCGCGACCTTTAATCTGGGCAGCGCGAAACGTACACAAAGCCTTTGTACATGCCGTGGCACTTCTGGATTTTGATGTAGAATTTATCATGCCGGAAGATTTCGCAAGCATTATCAAATGCGAAATTTCACCTCCGCAATTGTATAAAAAACTGGAAAATGCGAACAAAATGCCGGATGCAATATACATCACTTCGCCCGATTATTTAGGCAACATGCAGGATATAAAGGGCATTGCCGAAGTTTGCAAAAGCTTTAATATTCCGCTTCTTGTGGACAACGCACATGGGGCATATTTAAAATTCCTGCCCGAAAGCCTGCATCCTTTAGACGAAGGTGCGACAGTCTGCTGTGATTCGGCACACAAAACACTACCCGTTTTAACCGGAGGGGCTTATTTACATATCGCCAAAAACGCACCGCAAAGCTATGTAGATAACGCTCGCCAAAAACTGGCACTGTTTTCGTCCACAAGCCCGTCCTATCTGACATTACAATCTCTCGACTTATGTAACGCATATTTGTCAGACAATTTCAAAACAGAACTTTTAGATTGCATAAAAAAAATAACCCTGATAAAAAAGGAACTTACGGAAAAAGGGTTTGTTCTTTCGGGTGATGAACCGCTGAAAATTGTGATTCACGCCTCTAAATCCGGCTATACAGGCAAGGAACTTGCTGCTGCCTTAAAAGAACACGAAATTGAAATAGAGTTCTGTGACAACGACTTTTTAGCACTTATGTGCACTCCGCAAAACAGCAAAGCAGATTTTGAACGTCTGCAAAAAGCTTTTTCCGGCATTTCAGCCAAAGCTCCGCTTGAACAACGAACGCTTTCAATGTCAGAGCCTGAAAGAATCTGTTCTGTACGGAAAGCTGTGTTTGCAAAGCAGGAATCGGTTGCGATAAAGAAGGCAAAGGGAAGAATATGTGCTTCTCTTACCGTATCCTGTCCCCCTGCTGTACCCATTGCAATTTGTGGAGAACGGATTACAACAGAACACATCGAATTGTTTGAACATTATGGAATAGAAACTGTTGAAGTTACAAAATAAAGAAGGATATGCAATGCATTGCATATCCTTCTTTTTATTTTCTGTGGAACAAATATTTAAACATTATCGCCTTCAGCAAAAATCCGATGCTTTGGATGAACAGAATAGACGCAATAACCTCGTGAATACCCACCAGGTCGTCAAAAGGTTTAATGAGCGATGTAGCACCCGAAATCAGTTCGATAAAACCGATAATCGCAAAACCCTTCCAGCAATGAATGTGTGCTTCTTTAAGCTCTATCGTGTCTAAAATTTTCAAAATGCCCGAAAACAGCTCCCATACACAGAAAAAGAAAGGTACCATATTTGGCACAACCATTTCATTAAACAGCGGAAAGATAGAAAGCATGACCGCACTTAAGCCGTCTGCCATCAGCCAATGCGAGCCATGAATATGGTGGCTTTTTTTATAGGAAACCAAGAGATTCAGCATACCTGCCACAAACATAATCAGCCCTAAAATCTGCGATTCGTCCACAAGCCGGTGATCACGGTTCATCAAAGCAATTACACCGCCCAGACTTAAAATCAAGGCGATAAAAATCCAACATACCTGTACCCAGGAAAATCTTTTGTTTTTCATAATGCGACCCCCATTTCTTTTGACATGGTATAAAGCAAATGCACAGGCAAACCAACTACATTGTAATAACAGCCCTCTATGCCCTTTATCCATTTTGACGCCTTTCCCTGAATCGCATACGCCCCTGCCTTATCCCGGCATTCGCCCGTTGCAATATAAGCATCTATCTCTTTTTCCGAAACGTTCGAAAAATGCACAAAGGTCTGCTCGTGGGAAGTTAAAACATCTCCGTTAAAAATAAGGGTTAATCCGCTGATGACACTGTGCTTATCCCCACTAAGCTTTAAAAGCATGCGTTTGGCATCCGTTTCATCCTTTGGCTTTCCGAAAATTTCATTTCCCGACACCACCACCGAATCACAGCCAATCACCAATGTATCTTCAGGCTTGCCAAGACTTTGATAGACACTCTCTGCTTTACGCTTAGACAACGCCTCCACAAGCATGGCAGGATTTGTTATGTCCGAGCTTTCGTCCGCATCACTAACCACAATTTCAAACTGCAGATCCAAATTTTCCAATATTTCACGTCGTCGGGGCGACGCAGAAGCTAAAATAATATGCATATCTTTTTGTCCTTTGCTCTTTTTTATTATTGTAACAGATTTTTTTGAAATTTTCAATAAAAATATTGACATTCGCATATTTTAATGATATAATACGAAATCATAAAAGGGAGTAGCTTCCGTTTTCCAAGCGGATTCCGATGTCGTCATTACGATTGCTATAACAGCAATCCGTATCGGTTTTGAAAAAGCGAGACTTTTATTGCATTTCGCAATAAAAGTCTCTTTTTTTATTACAGAAAGGAGTTTTTTATGGATTTTTACACTTTAACCAAGCAAGAAACCGTTAAGCAAACACAATCTTCTTTAACAGGGCTTACGGAGCACGAGGCACAAAAGCGGTTGCAGAAAAACGGTAAAAACGAACTGAAGGACACCGAGCAAAAAGGCCTGATTGCTGTTTTTCTAAGTCAATTTAAAGATTTTTTGGTTATTATCCTGATTATCGCGGCAGTTATTTCCATGTTTTTAGGCGATATAGAAAGCTCCGTCGTTATTCTGGCAGTTATCACCGTCAATGCAATTTTAGGCACGGTTCAGGAGCTTAAAGCGCAAGCCTCCTTAAACAGCTTAAAAGCAATGTCCTCCCCTTCTGCAAAGGTATATCGTGACGGTCAGCTTCGGGTAATTGACAAAAGTGATTTGGTTGTGGGTGATGTGGTGCTTGTTGAAGCCGGTGACTACATTGCCGCAGACGGCAGAATTTTAGACAATGCCAGCTTAAAATCAGACGAAAGCTCTTTAACGGGCGAAAGTGTTCCGGTAGAGAAAGAGGATACCGATATACACGAAGAAAAACCCTTAGGAGACCGCAAAAACATGCTGTATTCCGGAAGCTTTGCCACCTACGGCAGAGCCACCATTCTGGTAACGGCGATAGGCATGCAGACCGAAATCGGTAAAATTGCAACTCTGCTCCAAAACACAAAAGAAAAGAAAACTCCGCTTCAGGCTTCGCTTGACAACTTTGGCAAAGTGTTATCCATCGGTATTCTCTTCATTTGCGCTTTGGTATTTATGCTTTCCGTTTTTCGCGGTGAACCGATGCAGGATGCATTTATTTTTGCTGTTGCGTTAGCGGTTGCCGCAATTCCTGAGGCGTTAAGTTCTATCGTTACCATCGTACTCAGTGGCGGTACACAAAAGCTTGCCAGAGAAAATGCAATTATCCGTAAGCTTCAAGCCGTAGAGGGTTTAGGTAGTGTTTCTGTTATCTGCTCGGACAAAACAGGTACGCTTACCCAGAACAAAATGTCTGTTCAGAAGCTGTTTTTTGATGGAGAAATCGTAGACAAGGATGCCACTCTTACAGAGCGACAGGCACAGCTTGTTATAGACGGTGCTCTTTGTAACGATGCAAAGGATAAGGACGGTCAGGAAATTGGCGACCCCACAGAGGTTGCACTTATTCAATTTTCAAATAAGCATAATCTTCATTATGAAGAAGTACAGACAAAGTATCCCAGACTTGCGGAAATTCCTTTTGACTCCCACCGTAAGCTGATGAGTACCGTACACAAAATTGGCCCCAATTACAAAATGTTGACCAAAGGTGCGACCGACGTATTGCTGCCCCGCATCTTAGAAATGAAAACCGCTGACGGTAAAAAAACTTTTACAGCCGAGGATGCCGAAAAGGTAATGCAAGCAAATCTTACCTTTTCCGAAAACGGACTTCGCGTACTTTGTGTTTGCGAAAAAGATGTTCCTGATTTAAACATAACCGTAGAGGATGAAAACGGATACATTCTGTTAGGTCTGATTGCCATGCAGGACCCGCCGCGTGCCGAATCAAAGGATGCGGTTGCGAAATGTAAATCGGCAGGAATCACGCCGGTTATGATTACAGGCGACCATCTGATTACCGCCTGTGCCATTGCAAAAGAAATCGGTATTTTAACCGATGATAAGCGCGGTGTTGAGGGCAAAGAAATTGAAAAAATGACCGACGAAGAACTGAAAGATTTTGTAAAGGATGTTGCTGTGTATGCCAGAGTTTCACCCGAACACAAAATCCGTATTGTCAATGCATGGCAGTCCTCAGGTTATATCGTTTCCATGACCGGAGACGGCGTTAACGATGCGCCCGCTTTAAAGCAGGCAGATGTTGGTGTTGCCATGGGTATTACCGGCAGTGAAGTGGCAAAGGATGCCGCATCTATGGTGCTGACTGACGATAACTTCGCAACCATCGTAAAAGCTATTGAAAATGGCAGAAACATTTATAATAACATTCAAAAAACCATTCAATTCTTGCTTTCGGGCAACCTTGCCGCAATTATCACCGTTCTTTTTGCATCTCTTTGCGCGCTTCCGGTTCCGTTCATGGCAGTTCATTTACTGTTTATCAATCTTTTAACCGACAGCCTGCCGGCTATTGCCCTGGGCGTGGAGCCACATAACGATGCGGTAATGCTCGAAAAACCGCGTCCGAAAAAGCAATCTATTCTTACGAAAAAAATCCTTGCAAGCATAGGTCTTGAGGGCTTTGTTATTTCTGTTGCTACAATTGTCGCTTATTTGTTCGGTCTGCAAAGCAGTCCTGAAACAGCAAGTACCATGGCTTTTGCCACGCTTTGTTTATCCCGTCTTTTCCACGGCTTTAACTGTAAGCAAGACATGCCTTTGTGGTTCAGCAAAAAACTATTGAACAATAAAAGCTTACTTTATGCTTTCGGAATCGGCTTACTCTGCCTGAATGCCGTATTGTTCATTCCGTTCCTGCACGGTATATTTGAGGTATCTACATTAAAAACTGTTGAAGTCCTTTGTATTTACGGATTTGCTTTCGGCACATTCCTTGTCATTCAGCTTTTAAAATCAGTACGAAAAATTTTAAAGAAATAACATAAAAGGGAATGTAAAAAAAGTCCGAATCGCAAAAACGCGAGTATAAAGGCGAACAAAGTTTGTGCAAACGCACGAGAAAGACACGAAATGAAGAAAACACGCAAAATTTCGCGTGTTTTCTTTTGATAAATGCGTTTTTGCTATTCCCTAAAAAAGGGCTGTAATAAATTTACAGCCCCTTTTTATACGCCTTCATATGTGAATGGCGGAATAAAACTTTCTTTTGCTGCCTCTTTTCCCTGAACAAACGCATTTTCTATGCCGATACGCAATGCATACCGTATCACACTAGCATATTCGGCATCCGTGACCGTTCTGTTCAGCTCTGCAAATTCTGCAGGGATTTTATAAGGCGTAAACTGTCGCATAATGCTCAGCAAAATTTTATCATCATAGGTTTGGTGTAAATATTTAAGTATGGCTTTGGAATCTATCACACAGCCCGGTAAGATCAGGTGGCGAACAATGACACCTTTTTTCAGCATGCCGTTTTCAAAAACAGGACGAGGTTGATGTAAAACCATTTTATGTACTGCTTTTTTAGCAATCTCTGCATAATTTGAAGCTTTAGAATATTGTTCAGACAGCCGCGCAGACATATACTTAAAATCGGTCAGATAGACATCCACAATTCCGCTGAGGCTTTCTATCGTTTCCTCTGTTTCGTAACCGCTTGTGTTATAAACAATCGGCAATAAAAGGCCTTTTTCTCTTGCCAGCTTAACCGCATATATAATCTGCGGTACAAAATGCGTTGGGGTCACCAGATTGATGTTTTCTGCACCCTTTCCCTGCAATTCGATAAAAATGTCCGCAAGACGCTGATTGGATACCGCTTTGCCCGCATCGCCCATGGAGATTTCCCGATTCTGACAGTATACACAACGCATGGAGCAACCCGAAAAAAACACGGTCCCCGAGCCTTTTTTGCCTGAAATACAAGGCTCCTCCCAAAAATGAAGTGCCGCCCGGGACAGTCTTACGGTTTCCGTTTCACCGCAAACACCTTTCTGTCCGTTAGAGCGATCCGCACCGCAATTTCGAGGACAGAGCGTACAGCTATGCATCATACAAAAACCTCTCTGCAATGCGGATTTTTTCTTCATGTCCGTCACAATTTAAAAATGTCACACTTCCCTGTTGTTCTTCAGGTGCCTGCAACATAAGTAATTCGATCCGTCGTTTTGCTTCTTTTGCGGTGCCCAATCCACCGTCGTACACCTTAACATTTCCGCCAAGCGCTTTAACAATCGCTTCTTTTGCGTGCGGATAATGGGTACAGCCCAGCACGACCGAATCAATTTTATCTTTCGGGATATCCTTAAATAAATTTTGCAGGTAGCTATCAATTTCTTCGCCCGAAACATGACCTTCATCAATAATTTCCATTAAGCCCGGACACGGCAGACAGATTATTTCAGCATTATCGGTTGCTACCCTTGATAAAAGTGCTTCAAACTTTTCCTGCTTCAGGGTAAGGGGCGTTGCTAAAATCAAAACGGTCGGGTCAGCTTTTTCTGTTACAGCGGGTTTTACCGCAGGTTCAATGCCAACCAGCGGAAAATCGGGATACATTTCACGCAATGCGCGCACCGCTGCACCGGTTGCTGTGTTGCATGCAACTACCAATGCTTTTACACCCATTTCCATCAGCATTCTTGTATTCTTTATCGTAATTTCGCGCACCTCCTGCATGGTTTTCGTACCGTAAGGTGCATTGTCAAAATCCCCGAAATATATGAATTTCTCATTAGGCATCAGCTTTACCAGTTCCTTTAATACGCTGATACCGCCGATTCCAGAATCTAAAACCGCAATCGGTTGGTTAGCTTTCGTCATCTTTCTGTCCTTTCTGAAACAAGCTGTGAAGCTTTGCTTTCATAGTGTCTTTTGTCGCATGGGTTTCGGCAGAATCTACCGTTACCGACAGCACATCTCCTTCTTCTAAAAAGTTAAAGAGTGCTTTATCCACCTGCCCCGAGACACCATTATCATTCTGTAAAACTACAAACTTTTCAGTTATGCGATCCACTGTATAACGCATTTTATTTCCTCCAGTACACACCATCCGTTTTCAAAAGCAAATTTCCATGCAAATCGGTACGGTAAACCTTTGCACCATTTTTTTCGAGACTCTTTACAACCTCTTCGTCCGGATTTTCATACTTTCCTTCCGGTCCGTCCGCTGAAATCAAAGCAATTTCAGGCGAAACCGCCTGCAAAAATTTCTCAGAGCTTGAAGACTCCGAGCCATGATGACACACCTTGAGTACATCCGCTTTTAATTTTTTCCCGTAACGCTTTAACATTTCTTTTTCTGAGAGCTTTTCCGCATCGCCAGTAAACAAAAACGTTTTTTCTTTGTACTTTAACTGTAAAACCGCACTATAATTGTTCAGCGAGCTGTATTCATCAGAGCAGGGTGCTAAAAAAACACCGCTATATTCTTTATCATACAACACAACATCCGCTTTTGCCTGCTTAACCGTAACATTTTCTGTTTCCAGCAAATCCAGAAGCTGTTCATAGGTTTTTGTGGTATGCACCACATCCGGCAAGTACATCTGTCCCACATCAAATGAAGCTATAATTTGCGGAAGTCCGCCAATATGGTCGCTGTGCGGATGTGTAGCAATTACGGTATCTATACGTTCATATCCAAGATTTCTGATATAAGCAACAATATCTTCTCCATTCCAGGACTCTCCGCCGTCAATCAACAAGGTCTCTCCGTCCGGAAGTTCTACAAACAAGGATTCCGCATCATCCACATCAATCATGTGCACCGCCAAAATTCCTTCTGTAGACACAGCATCCCTGACACTTGTCTGCGCACAACCGCATAAACAAAGAATCACACACAGTAAGATTACAGCACAAGCACGGTTAAACTTCATAATAAACGCCCCCTTCATGCACTTATCTTGCCGTGAAAAACAAGGTTTATGCATCAGTTTCATCCGATTCCACAGTAGGGATAAACTGTTTGGCAAATTTCCCCTTGCCACGCGTTTTAACATAAAAGAACCCAATAACGCTGAAAACAACTGCTCCGATAAAGTTTACAATCAGATCCTTCATAGTATCGTAAATTCCTACGTCCAGATAGCCGTTTAACGGAAGAACACTGCCATTTACGGTTGTTTGTGTGATATTTTCAATAACCACCGGCTGATTTAAATTATCGGGATTGAGCATAACCGAAGAAATGTATGTAAACACATGGTCTTTTTGCATATCGGTATGCAAAAGCATATCTGCACCGAATTCAAAGAATTCCCAAAGTACACCTATCGTCATAGAAAAGCAAAAAGCAACAATTGCCAGAAAGAACGGGGACAACTGCATTTTGATGTTGCTGTCCCGGTTCAAGATATCCAAAAGTGCAAAACCGATGGCGGCACACAAAAAGCCGTTTACGGTATGGAGCATTGTATCCCAGAACGGGATTTTGGTATAAAAGCTTCCGATTTCGCCCAGAATTTCTGCACAGAAAATAAACACCAGAATAATGCTTTCCAGTACAGACGGCAAAGAAACCTGTAATTTATGCTTTATAATTGCAGGTGCAAACATTAAAAGCATTGTCATCAGGCATACAAATACATTTTCGTACCTGCCACGGATAAATGCAACCACTGCCACCAGAACAATAAAAATACGAAGAATAATAAAGATTGCATATGTGGCTTTGTTTTTCCGCATCTTTTGCCGGATTTCAAGAGCCTCCTGCTTTCTCTGTTCCTTTTTAGATTCTCCCATATAATGCTTCCTTTCTTACTCGGTAATCAGCCCTGCACTTACAATGCTGTCTTTTACTGCAACAATTTCCTGACCTTTTTTATATATACGCGGGACACGCTCACCCACCGCACAAAGGATTTCATAGCCAATTGTATGATTCAGGCGTGCTAATGCTTCCGCATCGATTTTTTCCACACCCTCTGTGCCCATAACCGTTACAACATCACCTACCCTGATTGTTTCAATTTCGCTCACATCCACCATAAGCTGATCCATACACACGCGTCCTACGATGGGTGCTCTATGACCGTTAACCAGAAGATATGCGCCGTTTTTGCTGTTTGATCTCCAATAACCGTCTGCATATCCTGCCGGCACTGTTGCAATTTTCATATCCCGGTCAGCGGTAAAGGTACAACCGTAGCTTACAGAATCACCTTTTTTCAAAATTTTAATCTGCGAAATAACCGCTTTAAGGCAAAGTGTTTCTTTTAAATCCAGAGGATTTTGCACCTCTTCGGAGGGTTGCAAGCCATAAAGCACAATCCCTGCACGCACCATGTCCAGCTGATATTCCGGAAAGTCTGCAATGGTTGCACTATTTGCACAATGTCTTATGGCAAACTTAACCCCTGCACGCTCCAGCTCATTTACTGTCCGCATAAAGTTATCATACTGCATTCCGGTGTACGAAACACCGCCTTTACCACCGTCCGCCAAAGCAAAATGGGTAAAAATACCTTCCGGGTCAAATACCGGCTTTTGACATATTTTCAAAATAGCTTCGGAGCAGGAATCGTGCTTGGCGTCAAATCCGATTCTGCCCATACCGGTATCCAGTTTAATATGTATTTTGATTTTAACCTTTTTTTCTTCTGCACAAAACGCCAGTTTCTCTGCGTACTCGTCAGAAAATACCGACTGCGAAATATTATGCTTGGCTAACAAATCCACGCAATCAGCAGGCGTATAACCTAAAATAAGAATTGGCTTGCGAATTCCGTTTTCACGAAGCTGTAACGCCTCTTCAATATTGGAAACCGCAAAAAAATCTGCACCTAAGTTTTCATAGAGCGGTGCAAGACAAACTGCTCCGTGGCCATAAGCATTTGCTTTTACCACACAGCAAATCTTTGTATCTTTATTGACTTTGGCTTTAACCTGCTCAAAATTATGACAAATTGCATCTAAGTCAACCTCTGCCCAGTAGCGCTTTCTTTGTGTCAGCATTGATTTCACTCCCAATATTATTCTAAATTCTCCAAAATAACTGCACTTGCTCGCTCCACACCGTACATGTCCGCAAGCTTTAAGCTTTCTTCACGGAAAACGGCAACATCTCTTTTTTCAAACAACTCCTGTATAGCTTTCCCGATTGCCTCCGCATCCTTTGGCGGAACTAAAAGTCCGTTTTTTTCGTGAAAAACAAAATTGTTGTTGTACTTAAAATCAGTAGCAATGACAGGTAACCCTGCATAAAAGGCATCAATCAATGTGCCTGCAAAGCCTTCTCCCTCGTAGTAAGTCGGAAACAAAAGTGCGTCAAACATTTTCAGTGTTTTTACACTTTGGTCAAACGGCACCTCTCCACCATAGCACACCACATTCTTATACTGTGTCAGCAGATTATGAAACTCCGTTTCGTAATCTGCTTCGATTGTACCATACACCGTAAGCCTGTAGTTAAGGTTTCCGTGTTCATTGGCATACTGTACACCCTGTATTGCCTCCAAAATGCCTTTTTCCTGCGTCACACGGGAAAACGTACAAAGCATAACCGGATCGGAGACCATTTTTTTAACAGCGTTCACCTTATTTTCAAAAGGCTTGAAGTTTGGCATAAGATATACATTCTCAAAGCCCATATTCCGAAGTTTTTGTACCATATCTTCGGTTTCAGGGTATATTCCTGAAAACGTTTTCATTATGCCGGCAAGCACTTTTCTTTTACTCAGAAACGCAGGCAACCAACCGCCAATAACTACAAAATGCATGTCTTTGCCCGAAAAGCCGTTTAAAGCATACAGTATCGGCAAAAGGAGCCTTAAACCGTTTTGTGCAAGCAAAACAACCTTTTTGTTACATTGCTTCTGCAAAACACAAGCATCTTTCATTATGCGAAGCAAGCTTTTGAAACCGCCGTCAGTATCTTTTTTAAGTACATTTTCGCTGCCGAAGTTCTGCTCTAAAACATATGCCACCGACAAAGTTTTCACCGTTTGTCCGTTCAGCTTTGTTTTCCCGAACCCGAAGTGTCCGAAAATTCCGACTTTCTTTTTCATCTCTTACTCCCTGCAGTTCTTTTTGCATACCACAATTTCTTATATACTCCACATATCATATTTAATCCTGTTAATAGGATGCTTTGAAATTTTCCTCTGTTATCACACAGCCGATATAACAGATAATGATAACGGATTAAAACCGAAAGTTTTTGCCCTGATACCGAGTCTGTTCTTTTTCTGTATACCGCTAAACATTCGTCCAGTAAATGTAAATCGGCTTTTTTTATCAACTTTAGCCACATGGCATAGTCGTTATTTCTTTCAATGGGATATATTTCCAGATCCCCAAGCTGAGCTTTGTCATACATAACCGTAAGGCATCCGGGCCAGCAATACGCATACATGCCGCGTTCAGAAACTGTTTCGGGTCCCGAAACACGCTTGCCCGACCGATTGCCCGTTTCATCCATTTCTTCATAGGCAGTATACGAAAAAGCATACCCTTTTTGTTCCATAAATGCAATCTGATTCTCGAGTTTTTCAGGTAGCCATAAATCATCACTGTCTAAAAAAGCAACATATTTGCCTTTTGCATTCCGCAAAGCAAAATTACGGCAAATTGCCGCACCCATTCGACTGTTATTTTTAAAATAGCGGATTCTTGAATCATTAAACATTCGTATAATTTCTTCGGTGTTGTCTGTAGACGCATCGTCCACAATCAAAAGCTCGAAATTCTCATACGTCTGATTCAGCACAGAGGTAACAGCATCTTGAATATATGCTCCGCTGTTATATGCCGGCATAATAACCGATACCATTTTATGCCCCCTTTTTAAATTCCGCAACCATTTCTCTGCCCTTTTGCATCAAAGCATCGTATTCTGCGCGGGTTACTTTTCCCTGCTCCAGTAAATGGTCGCCGTAATCTTTAGCTGTTGCAAGGCCTTCACTATTAATACCGTCCTGCTGAATAAATGCTGTAATAAATGTTTTTAAGAATATTTTCAAATCACCCCAAAAGGTAATTTTTTGAATATACTCTAAATCGAGCTTTATTTTTTCTTCCCAGGAAATGGAATTTCTGCCATTAACCTGTGCAAGACCTGTAAGTCCCGGCAAAACCGATTGACGCTGCATTTCTTCCGGGGTGAAAAACACCATATCCCTTACCAACTGCGGACGAGGTCCTATAAAGCTCATATCTCCTTTCAAAATGTTAAAAAGTTCGGGCAACTCATCCAATGAGCTTTTGCGCAAAAACTTACCGAATTTTGTAAGTCGCATCTCATCCGGCAAAAGCTCACCGTTTGCATCCAGATCATCCAACATAGTTCTGAACTTTAAAATGTAAAATATCTTGCCGTCTTTTCCGGGGCGGGGTTGTTTAAAGAAAACAGGACTTCCGAGCTTTATGCGCACAACAACCGCTACTGCCACATACAGCCAGCAAAGCAACACAATCAAAAGTAGCGAAAGCATACTATCCAAAAGCCGTTTTCCGAACTTTAAATACATAAATTTAACTCCTTAAATTTTGTTTTACAAAACATTATGATACACCTTTTTAAGTATAGCACAAATTCTTAAGAAATGCAAATAAAAACGTCCTGTTTTTTACTATTTTTTCAAAAATAAAAGTTACCCATTGACGGAATGTCAACTTTGGATTATAATGAATTCAGCAAAATCATTCTATAGTAACCCGGAGGAACTCAAATGAGCAAATGGATTGAAATTCAGGAAAAAATCAACGGCAACGGATTATACAGATTTCAAAAGCGCTTTTCACACCAGGGAAAGCTTTCTTTGCGTCTTAGTGCTTCTACCCGCTATAAGCTTTACATAAACGGAAAATATATGTGTGAGGGACCTTGTCAAGGTACCCGTTTTGAGCATTTTTATGAAACAGTAGAATTTACGGCAGAAGGCGATACCCAAATTTGCGTAGATGTTATGCACATTACAGGCGACCATTTCACCACCGCCTTCACCTCCCTAAAACCCATGCTCTGGGCAGAAATTTTTGAAGGAGAAACACTTCTTTTCGGCACAGATAAAAGCTGGTCTGTTGCTCTGGTGGAAGGGGTAGACTTTTTTGAAGGAGACCTGGTTATGTTTTCCACGGGACCTATGGAAAAACACACCATACCCTACAAAGAAATTCCTTTAACTGCATCGGAAATCAAGGAAGCTTATGCAGACAGCAATTCCGCTGACCAGGTAGGACTGTTTAATCTGTTTCGCTTATCTCCACGTCCCATTCCCAAAATGCGAACGCATGCATCGGTACAGCCAAAGCTTGTAAAGAAAATCGAATATGGCGCACATTATGATGCAGGAAAATATGTAACCGCGAAAGTAAAAGTTACCGTTCAGGGACAAAAGGGAGACACTTTAAAGCTGGTCTACGGTGAATGTTATTTGAAAAGTGCCGAGGGCTGGACCTTTGAAAAAGGACAGCGGGATGACAGCACAGGCTTTTTAACCGGCCCTGCTGACTACATTGTTTTAAACGGCGAAATGCAGGAAGTAGAATTCTGGTGGTACAGAGCGTTCCGCTTTATCGAAACCACCTGTGCACATCCTGATGCTATAAACCTTAAAATCGAATTCATGCCCTATTTTTATCCCTTTGACATCAAGGGTACGTTTAAGTGCTCTGATGAAAATTACAATAAAATGTGGGAGACCAGTTTAAATACACTCCTTTGCTGCAGCCATGAAATCGTAGTAGACTGCCCGTATTTTGAGCAACAGCAATACGATATGGACAGTTTTTTGGAAGCAACGTATATTCTGCAGATTTCGGACGATACACGCATTGTGAAAAAAATGATTTCCGACCTTGCACAGTCTCAGCAGCCGAGCGGTTTACTGCTTGCCAACTACCCTTCTCGTTTTTACCAGATTATTCCTACTTTTTCTATTTATTGGATTATGTTACTGCACGCATATTATCAGTACAGCAATGACATTTCGTTTGTAAAGCCGTATATGGGAACGATTGACAAAATTCTTTGCTATTTCGACAACAACTTAGAAAACGGTTTAGTGAAATCCACCTACTGGCCTTACTTAGACTGGGCAGGCGACTGGGACAACGGTGTGCCGAACAAAGGCGTTAAAGAACCCATTTGCGTGTATTCCATGCAGTATTCCATGGGTTTAAAATGTGCCGAGGCGCTTGCAACAGCCACCGGCAGAACAGGACTTTCGGAAGAATACGCTTCCCGAAGAACCGCATTAAATCAAAACATAAAAAACGCCTTTTGGAACGAAGAAAAACAGTATTATAATGACACTTTAACCAACCCCGAGAACAGTCAGCACACCGCCTTGTGGGCAATCTTAACCGAAATAGACACAGGTGATACCGCAAAGAAGCTGGTTGAAAAAATGATGGCACCCGAAACCACCGCCTGCAGCTTTTCCATGGGCTTTTTCCTGTTCCGTGCGTTGGAAAAAACAGGACTTTACAATCAGGCTTTTCCGCTTTTTAACGCTTTTCAGACCATGCTGGACGAAGGCTGTACCGCCTGGTGCGAAAACCCGGATAAGCCCCGAAGTGAATGTCACGGTTGGAGTGCTACCCCACTTTACGAATTCCATCACAGCATTTTAGGTGTTAAACAAAAAAATATTGGTTTTACCGAGGTAGAAATCAAGCCCAACTTAGGACATCTTTCCTTTGCAGAGGGTACTGTACCCACACCGCACGGTGAAATTTTTGTTTCGGTTAAAAAGAACAACGATAAAATGGATATTCAATACACAGCACCCGCAAACATCAAAATAATATTATAACCAAAGACCGCCATTCGGCGGTCTTTGGTTTAAAAAGGAATATCATATTCTTCAATTTGTTCTCCGCTTATGTCATAAATATCTGAAAACGGAATTTCTGTTTTTACCACAGTCAGCACTTTATAAACAGTATCAAAGCCGGTTACTCTGCCCTCTACCGACACATACTCGCCATCTGAGTAATAAATCACATTTAAGGTCATACCACGCTCAACCTGATTCAGCTTATACGAAAGTGCCTCTCCGGTTTCTTCCGACAGTTCAATACGATCTACTACAATTCGCTCCTTTTCTTTCAGCGCTTCATCCAATCCTTTTAGCGCTGCAAAAGGCGAAAACTGCTTTGCGCGTTCTTCTCTCGGCATTTTTCCTCTGCTACTCGCCACTTTTATGCCCTCCGATCTGACGGTTACGTTCTAACGTTGTTGCGCTTTCAGTCAAATTCATACCCTTAAAAATTGCATTTTTCCCAAACTGATTTTTTATTTTCAGCACCGCCTGCTGAATTTTTTTATTTTTTTCGGTATCCTTTGGCTCTTCAAACAGCGAAAGCTGTGTAAAGGTTTCGCATTCATCTGTTAACCCGTTACATGTAATGTTCATGCGCCGAATCGGAATTTCCGGATTCACAATCCGCTCATACAGCGCCACAATTTCCGGAATCAGCACCACATCTGCGCTGGTCGGTATGTCCAAAAGAAAACTCCCGTGTGCAGGCGCGACCTTTTCTGTATTGGAATACCCCACATGCAAGGTCACCGACTTGGTCATCACTTTTTTATCCACCATGTCCAGACACATCAAATCCATCATTTCTTTTACAATCAGCTTACCTTCATCAAAGCCATAATCGCGCATCAAAACCTGCCCAGATGCCATACAAGTGGTTTTGGGCTTATAATTTTTTATATCCTCCATGGTGGTCGGCTCTCTGCCCCAGGCATGGTCAATCAGAAGCTCTGCATCAATGCCGAAGATCTTGTAAAGAGAGGCTTCATCCGCTTTGGCAATGCCCTCCATAGTATAAATACCCATTTTTTCCAACCGCTTGGCAACGCCTCTGCCCACCCTCCAGAAATCGGTAATGGGCGTATGCCGCCATAAGGTTTTGCGGTAGCTTTCTTCGGTCAGTTCGCCAATAAAATCAGGCGCGTGCTTTGCCGTAATATCCAGTGCAATTTTGGCAAGATATAAGTTTGTACCGATACCGCAGGTGGCACGGATGCCCAGTTTTTTATACACCGCTTCCATCATGGCTTTTCCAAGCTCCTTTGCGGTGGTATGATACAAAAACAGATAGTCGGTAACATCCACAAACACTTCATCAATGGAATACACATGAATGTCGTCCTTTGACACAAAGCTTAAGTAAATGGCATAAATTTCAGCCGCATATTCAATATACCGCTTCATGCGCGGAGGTGCAGTAATATACTGAACATTATCGGGAATTTCAAACACCCGACAGCGGTTATGAATGCCTAATTTTTTCATAGGTGGCGTGATGGCTAAACAGATGGTTTTATCACTCCGCTCCGGGTCTGCTACAACTAAATTTGTGGTCATGGGATCTAATCCCCGGTCGGCACACTCTACCGATGCATAAAAGCTTTTTAAGTCTATGCAAAGATACTGTCTGTCTTTCATCTTACCACCTCCTTTTGTTTAAAAAGGGACATCCCTGATGTCCCTATTATTGCTTAATTGTTTTCTTCATATTCTTCGTCAATTTCAAGGCTTGTCCCCTGCGATGCCGCAACCGCAAGACGGTCACAGCGTTCGTTTTCGGGATGTCCCGCATGCCCCTCTACCCAACGGAACGTAACGGCATGCCCTTCAATCAGGAAAAGCAGTTCTTCCCACAAGTCCACATTCAAAACGGGCTTTCTGTCCGATTTAATCCAACCTTTTTCTTCCCAGGTATATACCCATTCTTTTAAAATGGCATCCACCACATATTTCGAGTCGCTGATAACTTCTACTTCACAAGGTTCCTTAAGGGCGGAAAGACCCGCAATCACTGCCATCAGTTCCATTCGGTTATTGGTTGTTTTCCGATACCCTTTCGAAAGTTCCTTTTGTCTGCCGTTATACTCCAAAATAACGCCATATCCGCCCTTACCGGGATTGCCCGAGCAAGCGCCGTCGGTATAAATCTTTACTTTTTTCATTGGTCTTTCCCTCCGAATATCTTTTTAATTTATCAGTTTTTTCAGGGATTCGCCATCACCTATGTACACTGTAGCCATCTTTTGGATTTTGTCCTGCCCGTAATTGTACTTGTCGTAAATACCAACCGTTTGAACGCCCAGTTTGTCTGCTGTTTCAATTGCCACATGCGAATCTTCAAATATGCATGTTTCATTCGGCTTGGTACCAAGGCATTCTAACGCTTTAAGGTATATATCCGGCTCATCTTTACCCTTGCCAATTTCAGCACAAGAAAGAATCGCTACAAAATACTTGCCGATGTTACAGTGCTTTACAGCGTGTCGGATAAGTTGCATCTCGGATGCAGAGGCAATACACATTTTTATTCCGTGCTCGTAGCAATACTCCAAAAACTCCAGGACGCCCTCTTTGAGCTGTACTTCCTCCATATAGAACTTTGTAATGAGTTCATTTGTTGTTTTCAGTAATTCGTCTCCGCTTGCTCCGATGCCGTACTTTTCATGTACTTCTTGCATAATATCCTTTAAAATCATTGTCCGAAATCTTTTATCATCGACTTCTGACGGCTGAAATGTCCTGCCGTCACAATAAATATCACCAAAATTTTGCCAGATTACATCCCACAATATTAAAGAGTCAATCAGTGTTCCATCCATGTCAAATATAGCACCTTTAATATTTTTTATCATTTTGTCAGTTCCTCCTTTTTAGCTATACCTTTATTGTAACACATTTTAGAAAAAGTTGCAACACAGATTTACTCTTCTTTTAAAAATTCTGCGAGCTTTAAAATGGCTTTTTTCTCAATACGGGATACATAGGAACGGGAAATATTTAAGGTTTTTGCCACTTCTCTTTGAGGCTTCGGTACAGCATTATATAAGCCGTACCGATGAATGATTACCTGCTTTTCACGATTTGAAAGCGCCTCTTCCACCGCTTCATACAAGCGAGCTACCTTAAGATTCATCTCCACCGCTTCTTCTACATTGTCAGAAGCACAGATTACATCCATTAAATTAATTTCGTTTCCTTCTTTATCCATCCCGATTGGCTCTTCCATAGACACATCATTTTTATTTTTCTTACTGCTTCGAAGCACCATTAAAATTTCGTTTTCCACACAGCGCGCGGCATAGGTTGCAAGACGGATTCCTTTATCGGGCGAAAAGGTGTTTACTGCCTTAATCAATCCGATTGTCCCGACAGAAACTAAATCATCGGCATCAAACCCTACTGTTTGATATTTCTTTGCAATATGCACCACCAATCTTAAATTTTTCTCAATCAGCTGTTCCCTGGCTTTCATATCTCCCTCTGCCATTTTCCGAAGGGCAGTCTGCTCTTCCTTTGCTGTCATAGGCTTTGGAAACGCGTCTTTAGACGAAATATAGGATAACACAAAAAAGATTCGGCTGATTGCCGAAAGCAATAATAACATACAACAACCTCCCTAAAAGCATTGTATGTAAAAAAAGAACGGGAAATGCTCCCGTTCTTCTGATTTTATATATTAGAAAAATGCGTCGTATTCTTTCAGCTTTGCACGAAGGGTTGTGGTGTCCACATCCTTAACATTTGCGCTGTTTTTAACCGCAAGACCGATGGCAACACCTGCTGCTTCACCTAAAGTACAGCAAACCGGCATAATGCGGTAGGATGCCTGTGCTTCGTGGGTGGAAGAAATACATCTGCCTGCGGTGAGCAGGTTTTTAGAATTTTTCGGAATTAAGCAACGGTACGGAATGGTATAGTATGTACCATCCGGGAAATACCAGTGGCTGGTACCCGAGCCGTCGGGGCTATGAATATCAATGTCATAGTTGCATGCCGCAATACCGTCTTCAAACTTGGTAAAGCTTGTTAAATCCTCTACCGTCAGGGTATATTCACCATCAATCATACGGCTTTCTCTGACACCGATTGCAGGTGCAGAACTGAGCAGTACACTGTTCTCAAAGCCACGGATGTTATCTTTTAAGAAATTATACATTTCATACATCTGTTTTCTTGCAATTTTTTCTGCCTTGCTGACATCCCACATATCGGTCGGATTGTGCTTAACCACACGAGTGGTATTAAAATGCAATACGCCCGGAAGTGCATGCTTAAAAATAAGAATATTTTCTCTGGGATTGGTGATTTTTCCTGCCGCCTGATATTCTTTATACAGCGCCTGCGCTCTTTGTCTTTCTTCTCCGCTGAATGCTTCTGTATCAATGTTACCGATTCTGAAGCAAAGTGTCATAGGCTGACACAAACCGTCTTCTCTGCCCAAATGGAACGGGAAGCCTGCAAACGCACTTAAATCCGCATCGCCGGTGGCATCCACAAAGTATTTTGCTTCTAAAGTCAGCTTACCGGATTTACCTGCAACAGTAACAGAGTTTACTTTCCCGTCCACACACGCTACATCCACAAGCTTTGCGTGGAACAAAACTTCTACGCCATACTCATCGGTCAGTTCATCCATAATAATTTTTAAAATTTCTTCGTTAAAAACAGGAGACCAATGATCATACGGAACACCGTTTTTTTCACGAAGTCTGGTTAAAACCTCTTTAAACATCCCCTTAGAGAGCCAGTCTCTGTCTTTTATTTTGTTTTCACCCACAACAAGCTGGTACGGCATAAAGGGATTAACATAGTTCATGCCGGGAGCGCCACCTAAAAAACCGCTCTGTTCAATCAGAAGAACCTTTTCAACGCCCTCGCGCTTTGCAGCAGCAGCGGCCGCTACGCCGGTCAAACCACCGCCTACTACAATCAAATCATACATACTTTTCATCTCCTTTACATTAATTATAGTAATTTCTTCTCCTTTTTTCTACACATAAACGAAAGAAAAACTTGCACAAAAGATACTTTTGTGTTATGATACTTTTTAGAGGAGGTGCACACATGAATTTAGAAGAATTTATTTCATCCATTGCGCCCGAGAACAATGTATTTGTCTGCGTAAAAGATATCTCGGACATTACACAAAAAACGCCCTTTCAGATAGAACATGCCAGAAGAATTCTTTCAGGCAGTTTCTGCACAGCAGCAAAAAATGTTCCCGGCGGACTGATTACCTGTATTGAAGAAGCAGATTACAAAACCACCCGGGCAACCAAAACCAAGAAAACTTTTGTCCGCAAATGCCCGTTCGGTGTAACTTCTGTTGTGCATCCGGTGATTGTAAATGACAAAGTTATATGTGTCCTTTATATAACTTCTCTAGTTACCGACAGCACGGTTTCGTCCTCTGACATCAAAATCACATGTGCCAGACTAAAAGGAAATCCCAACCGTATTTTAAACCAGCTCCCCTCTCTGCAGCACACCAAATCCTTGGACGAATATTTTCGTCTTGCCGAGGCAATTGATGCTTATATTCAGTTGATGATTAAAGAAACCGGTGCTTTTGCGCCACATCATCAGTATCACACCGCTGTGCAGGAGGCCATTTCCGAAATGAAGCTGAGTTATCATAAAGATATTTCCCTGCAGTCCTGTGCAAAATCCCTTGGCATGAATCCCAAATATTTAGGAAGACTTTTCCAGCAACAGACCGGCATAAACTTTCACAATTATTTAAACTCTGTCCGCATCACCCATGCAAAGGATTTACTGTTTGCAACCTCTGCTCCCATTATTGAAATCGCGCTTTCCTGCGGATATAATACCGTAACCTATTTCAACCGCATTTTCAAACAAAGTGTTGGCATGTCACCGTCTGCATTCCGAAAAAAACATAATCCGCCTAAAAAGAAAAAATCTGCTCAGTGAGCAGATTTTTTGTTAGAATTCAGTTTGGATGTAAACCGCTCTGTCTGCCGTATTCCATTGGAAATTGTAGAAATACTGTAACGTGTCTACAGAGAAATAGGTATACGAATCTGTACGGTATGCCTCGGTAATTGCAAAGCTGTTTTCGCCGTCCTGAATAATAACGGTGCACTGCTTGCTGTCGTCAACACCCATTACACGCAAACCGTTCATGCCGTGATAATACTGCATGGGAATGGGATTTTTTTCCTTGCTTTCATTACGGGTTGCATAAAAGGTCATGTTTTCTTCGTCAAAATATGTGTCGTAGCCGTAATCCTTTAAATCCTCTGCGATAATAAGCGACTGGTTTTTGCCCTTGTAATAGAACATCGGAATTTCATCCCCGTTCACAAAGGTACGCATATCTGTAAAATAGATGCTGTCGAGTACATATTTTGCCTGATCGAATCCGTAATCCAGCATATTTCTTACATCCACAAACCGTTGATTGCCCGAACTTGCCTTCATGGCAACAGCAATCAGGCGTCTGCCGTTTCTTAATGCCGTTCCGCAGAAGCAGTACCCTGCCGCGTTGGTTGTTCCGGTTTTCAAGCCGTCTGCACCTTCATAGTAATAGGTGCCTAACAGCTTGTTTGTGTTATAGCAGGTTTCACCGCGGAACTGTACAGTTTTAAGGGATGTTCTATCCAAAACCTCGGGATAATACAAAATCAGATATCTGGAAAGCTTTACCATATCCACAGGTGTGATTGTGTTGTAATTGGATAATCCACTGCAATCATAAAACACCGCGTTCAAACCAAGCTCTTTGGCTTTCTGATTCATTTTATTTACAAATTCCTGCTCGCTACCGCACAAAAGCTCTGCCAGTGCCACCGCTGCAGCGTTTGCAGAGCACACAATTGTAACATCCAACATTTCTGCCACGGTATAGTTTGCATCATAATAGAGTCTTACACCTGAATACTCGGGATTTCTGGACATGTCGTACGCATTTTTGCTGACAGGTACAATCGTGTCTAATGTAATTTCCCCATTTTTTAATGCTTCATATATCAGATACAAAGTCATGACCTTTGTCATACTTGCGGGCACACGCGGTGTGTATCCATAATATTCGTATACCACTTCACCCGTCTCATAATCCATTACACAGGCACCTGCCGCAGATACATATTTATCCCCTGCATAAGCTGCCTGTACCGTTGAACAGATATTGCAAAGCATAAGTACTGTTACTAAAACCAATGCCAAAGCACGCGGTGTTTTTTTCATTTTGTCCTCTCCTTTATAACAGCAATATGTATAAAAAGTTTAACATATTCCTTTCCGTTTGTCAAATCAAGATGTTTTCCGGTCATAACGGTACATGGATATACCGATAGAGACCATGGACAGAACATCTCCGACACATGAAGGGTATGCACCGCTTAAAAAATTGTAGGCAAGCCAGAATGGTGAACCCAAAAAGGATACGATACGAATTTTCTTTTCATCGGTCAGCCAGAATGCACCGGTATGCAATAAAACACCTGCAATAGGTAAAAGACTGTATATATTTTCATACACCATAAGCCCTGCAAGTACAATAAATGCATTTACAAGCAAAATAAAAATCCGGATATGTTTTTTGATAACGGGAACATTTTTCTTTTGTGCCAAAAGCGAGGAAACCGTCCCTGCCACATCCAGTACAGCGCCCTCAAAAGCTCCCAGCAAAACATACTGTACAATATAAAGAATTCGTGAGGTTACATTGAATAATATGATGTTGCTTCTTTTCTTTTGAAGATACCCCAAAAGATAAAAGCACACCGCCACAACGCCTACGACAAATGCCATTTGTTTCATTTATTTTCCTGCCTTCTCAAATGTTTCAAAATATGCTGTAAAATTCCTGTCTTTTGTATCGTAATTCAGACCGCTTTGCATAAGCTCCGCACCTGTCCTCATTGACCCGTCTGACAGTCTGTATGTACAAGTTTTATCCAAAACAGGATAAACACAAAGATTTTTCTGTATCACCTTGTGGGTATAGACAACAATTTCGGCTTCGGACAAATCTTTGTTAAAATATTCAAGCACTAAAACCGTCTCGGTATCTGCTAAAATGCGACACGCACAATTTTGCCAAAAATCGCGATTTTTCTTGAAATTTTCAATAAAATTTCTTAAATCCAAGAAGGCTTTTTCACTAAGTGCTGATAAATCACAGCTTAAACCGACTGGTCCTCCCTTTAAAAACGCTTCCATATAGCTTTGACGAACACCGAATACCAAATCCCAGGTAGCATCACTGCAGGAAAGCAGTTTGTCCGCTCCATCGTCCGAGCCGTAAACGGGTTTAAATTTTTCAAGCGAGCGATAGGTTGCCCATGCTTCAATCCACTGCGGCGGCAAACGCTTGATGCTGTCTTTGAACATTCGTGTGCCAAAATACGGACTCTGGTTATCACTCTGCCAATAACTTTCATACAGCTTACCGTCACGGATTGCCATACGCATGCCCCCCGACGCACAGTTTGAAATATACAAATCAGGATACCGTTCTTTTATGCGTTCAATAAAACGTTTGTGTCCCTGATAATAACGGATAAACGCAGTCCGGTCTTTATCATAGGCACACGCCACATTAAAGTCAAATTTTACAAATTCCGCACCAAAGCGGTCAATCAGCTCGCAAGCCTTGTTAAAAATGTGTTCAGCTGCTTCTTCGTTGGCAAAATCCAAAAGCATACCGCCAAAGCCTTTAAAGTACCAATCGGGATGCTTTGCGACAATTTCCGCCAGGTCGGATGCGCTCTCAGGCTCTAACCAAAAACCGAATTTCATACCAAGGCTTCTGACATAGTCTGCCATTTCCGTCATTCTGCCTTTAAAGCCAAACGAAAGATTTTCCTGCCAGTCGCCCCGGTCTAAGTGCCATTTGGTGCCTTTACCAAACCAGCCGGCATCAATCACAAAATACTCTACACCAAGCTCTTTTGCCCTGTCCGCCTGCGCTTTGATATCATCAAAGGTAAAGCGGTCAAATTTGTACATCCAGGAATTGTAAATCACCGGTACGGTTTTGCGGGGATACGCCTCATTCAGATAACCGTGCAGTTTCCAGCAATCCAGATCGACTTTGTTAAATACTGTATAAAATATCACTTCAGGAAGCTCGATTTCTTCATTCGGGGCAAGCTTTAAACAAAAATCTTCGGCTAAAACGCCCATATTCGCTGTCACAACTGCACCGTCGCAACCGCCTGCATATTTCCGGTTGATTTGCATTTCCCAGGCAGAATATGTGTTTAAATGAAATGCGGTACCCCTTTGGGTTTGATTGCTCCAAAGCACCATAAAGGGTGTAGCACTGTCAGTATTCCGAATATTATCGCATAGAGCCGAAACAGAGGTTACCAAAGGTTGCCATGCGCCTAAACTCTCATTCTGCCAGCCGTTGTACTGGCTGTACACCTCATATTCCCCGCCGTCAAAGCAAAATTTTAAGGAAAGTGCGGTAATATCAACAGCCTCGTTTGCAATGTTTTTTACAGTTCCTGTGCGCACAAATACACCATTTTCATATTCTTTGACTTCTGTTTTCACCAAAACACTGTCGTTTTGAGCGGTAAAAAGGTCTCCGTCTCTTTGAACGGGTGCATCAAACAGCCCGAACGAGCCTTTTATATTCCAGAATTCTTCTGCACTTTCAAAGCACATCCGTTTCATTTTTCCATTCTCCTTATCCCGTTTCTTTGCATTCTATTTTATATGAACCCGTTACAAAAGTCAATCCCGAAAAGATTAAATGTCGGATTCAACACAAAAAATACCGCAAACAGAATCGTGTTTGCGGTTTTTTGATAATCGTCATCCTTTGGTACAAAGCTCTATAAATACCGACTCATGCTCCTTGATGTTGAATCTGAGTTCCTTAACCACACCGTCTTTTTTGCCGACAAACATTTCTCGGTCGGATTTCACATTTGTCACGTTCTGCATGTTAAGTCTGATTACCGCTTCTTTAGTTGAACGGTCTATGTTGTCATAAGGTGTGTAATCCATTGCCAAAAGCATTTGTCTATGGTCCTGCGTTTCAAAAAGGGTTACACCCACGTTTTCACCAAGCGCAAGCGGGTTTGAAAGCCCGCGCAACAGTTCTTTTAATGCTTTCCGCAGCAACGCACCCACGATGAAAGGCGCTTTTGCACTACCCATATACTGCAAATCCGCACAACCGAGATTAGTAACCGAGGTGTTAATCAGAACTGTTCTGTCCGTTCTTGTAATCAGCGCTTCTCCACTTCCCGAAGCCATGACACACTCTGCCGTAACCGGCTTGTACAAAAGCTTTGCATCATGTGCCATAATCGTTTCGGTTTCGCCCTGATAACAAACACAATTGATATATTCTTCTCTTTCAGCCGAAACAATGCCAAACAAATCCTCCAGACCTGTGATGTCTGAAACTGCAAACAAGGTTACGCCTGCGTTATACAGTCTCCGGATTTCTCGGATAACCGATGCATCCGCATATTTGAGATTCGGCAAAACCAAAACATCACATTCCTCTGCCGAAAGGGTTGCAAGGGCATCATAGCTAAGTGCAAAACCGTTAGGAAGCCCACCCTCACGGGATACCTCATGCAAAAGGCCGTGTCCGCTTTCGCTCGGGTTTATCATGTACACATTTTTCTGATCTTCTCTTACAGTTACAACTTCTAAATAATCTTCTTTGTTGGTATATTCTGCAAGATATGCCATAGAACGCATGGGCTTTCTCGGTTTATTCTGCACAACATACTTCCATTCCAGAACCAAGCCCGGTATAAGTTGCGGTCCGCGATGAAAACCGTAGGTGTTCCAGTAATGATACCCATCCGAAAGTCTGTGTGCAGTATTAAATACAAATTCAAAGGCGTGGGTTGCATTCTGATAATCCTCCACATGATACGCTCCCATAGGCGGATTTCCGAATTTTACTGCGCCGTCAATGCATCCACCCTTACTACCGTTGTACTGCTCGGGATAAATGGTAAAGTCGGGCGAGTGAAGTAACAGAGTCATAACCGCAAACGCACCTCTGTAGGTCTGATATGCACAGGAATAGGGATAATCTTCAAACACTGCAAACCCGGTGAAAACATCTTTAGTAAGAGCTTTACTATCCCCTATGCTGTAAAATTCCAGCGAATGGTTTGTCAATGTCGGCGTTACATACACATTAATGGGTCCGTAAAGGGAGCGTTTTACATTGGGATTTATTTTAGCAATCTCTTCGTTTTGTTTCCTTAAAAGCTCTATCCCCTTTTGGTTTTCAAATTCCACCCACTCCGTCGCACAGATATTCAGCATATCCGTAAAAAGTTCAAATGTAAATTCCATGCCCTGCTTGTATTTGACTTTTTCCGCAATTTCAGGATTCAGAGATAAAAATTCGTCTAATATAGCCAGTCTTTCAGGTCCGCGCATCATAAAATTATCATACAAATGATGATCCTGACAAACAGGATACAGACCGCTCTGACTTAATTCGATAATCTTTTCATTGCACGACCAGTACAAATAATCACAGTTTTCAATAGCTTCCCGATACGTCTTAGTATCCTGCCAGTTTGTGCAGGTTCTGGAAGCAAGCCATAAAAACCATTCCCGCTTGAATTTTTTATTGATTTTCCACTGTTTTCTTATGTTGGCTTCCACCGGCGTATCGGTTGTGCAGTTGTAGTAATGCACAATGTCACAGGATTTCATGGGTGTCCAAAGGTCAAAGGCATTGCGCATCAGCCATTTTTGTTCGTTAGGCATAGCGAAAATGAACGGCAAACCGCTGGCTAAAGCAGGATTTACATCGGAATTTTGGTCAAACACTTCAAATGCCTTAACATACCTCTTATACTCTTTTTCGCCATACAAAACGGTAAATTCTGCTTTGTACACGCCAATTTTCATTTTGGGAACACAGATTTTTGCAGTTAGCTGATTGTATCCATATTTCCAGGGTTCAACCTTCGTTTCGGCAGGGTATGTACCTAAGGTTTCTGTTTCATAAACATTTATGACAGAAGATTTAATCATAAGATAATCAGGATTTACCATAGTCTGCATTACAAAGGTAAATTCGATGTCCTCGCTTACGTCAAAATAGTGATTGTATTTGATATGTTCAATAACGTCTTCCCGTTTATATAAATCCTCAGGCACAAAAGAAAGGGCAAGCTTATCTTCCTGCGAATAGAGGGCATAGCAATCTCTGCCGTCTGCCGCATCCCCTTCATAAATCAACTTACCATCCGGTGTAAAGCGGAATTCACAACCACCTGCCTGGGTCAGATATCCGGTGCATTCTAATCTTTCATAGCCAAAAACAATCTCTAATTCATCGCAAATTAAGTGTGCAGGGATTTTATATGTATTTACAATCGGTATTTCGGTGTCTCCGAAAAAGTCTTTCTGACAGTCCCAGAAAATGTTGGGATCAATAAATGCCTTTTCACCGCGGGCAATGCAAAAATTGTAACTTAAAGCATCCGGCGTTCCAAGTCCGATATAGGGATTTGTCATCCAGTCTTTTTCTGCTACATACTGCCCGGGTCTGTCTTCGCGGTTAACTTCTCTTGTTTTGGTACCACCGTCTAAGCTTGCAGTTAAGAAGTAATCTGCCTCAATTTTATCTATTTTCCAGGTAAGTGTATAAGGAATATCTCCGCCATTTACCATGGGAATGTCCACAGTTGTTTCTTTTATAACGTTTTCTGTTTCAAATGTATCGGAAGAAGTAAAGCTTACGTTTTCTATCATCAGTTCACCAATGAAATCCGCACGTTCAATGGCAAGCTTGCCCTTCCCCGGTGTTGTTGCAAACGAAAATGAAACGCCTGCAATACTGCCCGACACGGTATTTTCTTCTATGCTTAGTTGATAGGTATAATACGTCTCATCTTCAAGGGGGGTATCAATATGCATTTCCCTGCTTTCCAGCAACGTCAGATGGCTGTTGTGCATACTTGCAAGAGACACGGTTACCGTATTTTTCAGGTCATAATGAAAATAAATGGCTTTTCCTTTTCTGCAGGTAACATCATAACCGAAAAGCACACTGAATTTGGGTGCAATTTCAGACATATAGCTGATTTTAAAGTGCATTTCAAATGTACCGCTTTTAAAATTTGGTGTATTGAGTACCATGCGGTTGCCAACGGATGCCATGTGAAATACATCCTCTGCAACCCAGGCATGCAGATGGTCTGTGGGTGTGTGTCGTTCTACTGTAAAAGAGTATGGTTGCTTGTTTGCATCCGATGCCCTGAAATCATCATATAGTTTGTACATGTGTCTGATCCCCTCTTGTGTTTCTTTTTCTTAATTATACCAAACCTGAAAGAAATGTCAATTGTTTCGGTTACGAAAATTTTTCGAAATTTACACCAAAAAAACGGATGCCGAGGCATCCGTTTTTTGTTATTTTACAGGTACAAGCTTCAAGCCCGAAACACGGGTATAAAGACCGTTACAGGTGGTTCGGATAATGTCACCGGGTTCTAATGTAACCTCGGGTGCAATTTCAATCCAGCCTGCAATGGATTCCATGTTGGTGGGTGCAATTAACGCTACCGAACCGATAACAGATTCTGTCCCATCTTTTTTAATCAAGGAAAGATTTTCCTGCGGTTTATTACTGCCACCGGGCAATCTCCAGAAGAATACTCTGTATTTGCCTGCTTTAATGTCATCAAGCTTAAATTCAGAGGTTGCGCCCTTTTCATCGGTTACCCAATGCCGTCCGCCCGGATGAGCCGGTGCAGCAGAAGTAGGACTCCAGTTACCTGTAAGCTTGGGAAGCATTACAATTTCATCTGCATAGGTGGTTTCGTCAATCACCTGATTCTTGTAGAACGCAGGTGCGATACCGCTTCCGTCATCTGCAGGGGTTACCTCCTGATTGTAAAGCACAAGCTCGGGATTTTCCGCATCCGCTTTCTTCTGGTATACGCGGACATAGTCTACAATCTGTGCAGTACCGTTTGCCTTATCGGTAATAGAACCACCCCAGCTGGATACAGCAGAAGACAGCAACGGCGCAAGAGCGACATGTGCATTTTCGTTGGGGCATCTGAAGATTTCCATACCGTCATGGTAGTAAATAAGCTCCTCGGGATTCCATTCTAAAGCTTAGGTATGATAATCCTGCGCAAGATTATAGGCGGCACGATGACCTTTACTGTGTGCCTTGGCTTCGCCTGTGGATTTATAGTGATAAGTACAAGCTACCTCGTTGGGATAGTGTCCTTCGTTAATATCAATTTCAAAACTTTGTTTGTAGTCCATAATGGTACCTGCACCTGTAATTAACCAGAACGCATTGTTGATACCGCTGGAATCACAGATTTTATACCGTGCTTCCCAGTAGCCATATTTCTGACGGAATACTTCAGGAATTACACTAAGATGGGCAGTTGTCCATTCTTTACCCGCTTTACCTTTTCGTTCCTTGATGGTCATCATATGAAGCGCACCGTCTTTTACAACGGCATTATCGGGACCACGAGCAGAAAGAATGTTACTGGAGCCCGAATCGTAGCTACCCGATTCCCAGACCTTCCAGTCCATACTGTCGCCTAAAAATTCATCGTTGAAGGTTAAAACCCATTCATCATTTGTCGGAGGTCCTGCCCAGACAAAGAGTTGCATGAAGCGTTTTAAGATAACAGCTCCCTGTGCACGGTTTGCATTATCCTTGGGAGAAACGGTGGTATCAGAGGTACCCTTGATGATACCTGTATGAATGAGATATTCAAGTGCTTCTGCTGCCCAATCCGAAACAGATGCTGTGTCGGTGAACTTTGCATAGTCTGTAGGCAAATCACTAAGCCATTCGTCATTCTTACCGGTCTGCTTAATTGCGTTATAGGTAAAGAGTGCCATTTCCTCACGGGTAATAGGTTGTTCCGGTTTAAAGCCGTCATCGGTCGGCAAGCCGTTAAGCAAGCCGTTTGCTTTTGCGGTTGCAACGTATGGTGCATACCATGCATCGGCAGAAATATCAGCATAGCTTTCCCCGTTTACGATTTCATATTTCATGGCGCGGTCTAAAATGGTTACATATTCCGCTCTTGTAATTTGCGCTTCAGGATCAAATGCGTTATCCGAAACACCCGAAACAAGACCTTCGTTTGCCATATATTCCACATCATAGTGCGCCCAATGCTCTTTCATATCGTCAAACTTATTCAATTTGGCTAAAATGTCTTCTTGGGATAAAATCAGCGATTCGTTGTCCTGCGTAGGTGTTACATAAAGAGTCTGCCAAACTGCGTTTTCTTTGGCACTATTCATGATTTCAAACGCAAGGGTGGATGCGCGGGTGTTGCCAACGCCACCGGTACACTCTAAGCGTACGTAATCTTTAGAGTTACCCTCAAAATCAAAGGTACCTAATGTAATCCATTCGTTTTTCGTTAACTTTGTAGGATCTAAGTGGAATTCATCCACCTTACCGTTATGGTGTACGGTGTATTTTACGTCATTTACATGCCCTTTTTCCCAGTAGAGCAGGAAAACAGACACGCGTACCTGACCGCCGTTTAAGATGGCAGGATTGTATTCCACATAGGTTTCAGGTCCTGCACTTTCAATCCACAAAGAGCTGGGAGCCTTGGTCATAGGGCCCGGAACTCTGCCCGAAAAAGCCCAGTCGCCCACATATTTGCAGGAGCCCACCGGATCGTTGTCTACAGACATGGGTAATGTTGCATCACCATGGGTTGTTTCCTCTTCTTTTTCAGATTCTGTAGAGGTTTCGATTTTACCGAGTGCTTCCTTGTCTGTGGGTACGTATTTTACTGCAGTTGCACGGGTGTTTGTTTTGTTCGCTTCCAATAGCACATATTCATCACCGGTGCCTGCAAAATCAAACACACCCAAAGATACCCAACCGGATTCTAACACTTCGTCCGTGTCAGGTTTGGGATAAACGTATGTAGAAGAGGTTTTGCCGTTATGAAGCACAGACATTTCCAGCTTGTCCACATTGTTCTGATGCACCGGAACCCAGTAATACAGCTCGTAGTTACCTGCTTTAAGCTTTTCAGGCTTAAAGGAAACGGTTGCATCGGATTTTGCATAATAGTTCGGTCCACCATCATAATTTTTAATAGCAGAAGATTTGGTCCATTCGCCCACTCTTTCGACATCTTCCACCGAAACAATAATTTCATCTTTAAAAGTTTCGTTTACAAATTCCTGCTGTGCCGCTTTGCTTGCCGCAAATACGGATATGCCTGAAAACAGCATACAAAGTGCAAGCAGAATTGCAATACATTTTTTCATATTCCTCATTCCTTTCTTTTTTACATTATAACATTAACCTTCAGAAAAGTAAATACGTTTTTTTCCCGAAAACAACATCAAATCCACCGATAAACTTGAAAAAAACGACAAAAAAGGATGCCAAGGCATCCTCTCAGCGTGTCGATAAACCTATCGACACGCTGTCAGAGTGCGAAAAAGGAAGTTATATTTTGACAATTTGAATTCGTCGGCGTACAAAGGTACGGTAGAGTTCAAATTGGTAAAAAGCAAGCAATGGAGCGGAATCCTCGAT